>DASRHU010000111.1:0-6163 GCA_035650335.1 Gemmatimonadaceae bacterium
CACTTCCGCCGCCGGATCGCGCGGCTGCACGAAGAGCGTTCCGGTCGCGCGACCGCCGCGCTTGACGATGACCAGCGCCGCGTTCGGCTCGCGCACGCCGGTGAGGTACAGGAAGTTCGGATCCTGGTAGAACGACAGGTAATCCTGCTCGGGCTCGCGCGCGCCGAAGACGACGAGCGCGCCGTCCTCGATGCCGGCGACCAGGGAGTCGCGGCGAGCGGAGTATTCCTGCCGGGGAATCTGGGCCTGCCCAGATTCCTGGAGGACGAGCGTCAGCGCGAAGACGAGAGTTAGGATGCGCATAAGTGAGTTAGGTGAAGGCAAAGATGACAGAGTTCAGAATACAGAATTCAGATTTCAGAAGCCTCATTAGGCGAAGGCGCTGAAATCTGAATTCTGCATTCTGAACTCTGTCATCTTTGCCGTTCTATTTGAGTAAGAGTTTCGCGATGGTCTGCAGCTGCATGTTCGACGTCCCTTCGTAGATCGTCCCGATCTTCGCGTCCCGGTAGAACTTCTCCACGGGATATTCCTTCGTGTACCCGTATCCGCCAAACAGTTCCACGCAGAGCGACGTGACACGCTCGGCGACCTGTGACGAAAAGAGCTTCGCCATCGCCGCTTCGGCGGTGAAGGGGTGGCCGCCGTCCTTGAGGCGCGACGCGTTGTAGACCATGAGGCGCGCGGCTTCGAGCTCCGTCGCCGCCTGGGCGATCTGAAACTGCACCGCCTGGAACTCGGCGACCGACTTGCCGAACTGCTTGCGCTCTTGCACGTAGGAAATCGCCGCGTCGAGCGCACCCCGCGACACACCGATCATTTGCGCGCCGATCCCGATGCGTCCCTCGTTGAGCGTCTCGATCGCGATCTTGTACCCCTGTCCCGGCACGCCGAGCAGATTTTCCTCCGGCACTTCGCATCCATCGAGGATCAGCTCCGTGGTGCTCGAGGCGCGAATGCCGAGCTTGTCCTCCTTCTTGCCCACCGAGAATCCGGGAAAATCGCGTTCGACGATGAACGCGGTGATTCCCTTGTATCCGGCCGAGGGGTTCGCGTTCGCGAACACGACGTAAATGCCCGCTTCCGCGCCGTTGGTGATCCACATCTTGCGGCCATCGAGAATCCATCGGTCGCCTTTCTCCACGGCGCGCGCGGCCATCCCGAAGGCGTCGGACCCCGAGCCCGGCTCCGAAAGCGCGTACGCGCCAACGGTGTCCGCCGTTAGGCGGGAGAGATAGCGCGACCGCTGATTCTCCGTGCCGTAGCGGAGGATCGGGTAGTTCACGAGCGTGTTCTGGACGTCGACCATGATCGACGCCGAGGCGTCGATGCGGCTGATCGCCTCGACCGCGAGCGTGACCATGAGCAGCGATCCCCCGGCGCCACCGAGATTCTCCGGCACCTCGATCCCCATCAGGCCGAGCTCGAAGAACTTCGGGATCAGATCCGGGTCGAGCTTCGCCGCCTGATCCATCGCGTGCACGCGCGGGCGGACTTCTTCCTCCGCGAACGCGGCCACGGCGTCGCGGAACATGGTCTCCTCTTCGGAGAGGACGGTGAGCGCGCTCCTGCTGTCGACCTCGGTGCTCACGCCGGCGCTTCCGTCCCCACGCCGGTGCGCTCGAGCACGACTTCCGCGAGCTTTTCATGAACGCCGAAGGCGTCCGTCACGCGGTAGCTGACGCCGGGAAATTCCGCGGCGGCCTCCGCCACCATTCGCGGGATGTCCCGCGTGGAGTGCTTGCCCGGGGAGAGCATGTAGGGAAACGCGATCACTTCCGTCGCGCCTTCATCCACGCACTGCCGAAACCCTTCGGCGATCGTCGGCTCGGCCAGCTCCATGTGGGCCGAGTGAACGATCACGCCCGGCCCCGCGATCCGTCGAACGACCTCGGCGACGGTCTCGAGCATCGCGTTCGCCTCGGCCCGCACCGAGCCGTGATCGATGAGCAGAATTGCCTTCATGCTTCCGAAGATATCCTCGGCTCTGTGGTGACGACAGCCTTGTCCTGGACGGGCATCAAGAACCCAGGGGTTCATCACGGATGACACGGATTGAACGGAAGAAGCCGAATTGCTCCCGGCGCATTGAACCTTCCTCACGCGACAAGAAAAAGCTGCTTTGGACCTGCGCGTGGCGAGTGATCGGCGCCAGGAGCGATCAGGCCGTTACAGTCCCATCCGTGTCATCCGCGATGAACCCCTGGGTTCTTGGATGCCAGCCCCAAGCAACGGCCGAGCGCCGGACTCAAACCACTCGCGTCTTCCACCGCCCCTTCCTGAACAGCCACGCGCTCAACACGGCGAGCGTCGAATACGCGACGGTGATCGCGACGAACACGCCGCGCGGGCCCATGTCGAGGACGACCGAGAGGGCGTAGGCGAGCGGGATCTCCCAGAGCCAGAAGACGACCAGATTCAGCCACGTCGGGGTCCACGTGTCACCGGCGCCGTTGAAGGAGCTGGTGATCACCATCCCGTACGCGTAGAAGAGGAAGCCGAGCGCGACGATGCGCAGGCAGTCGATGGCGTACGGGGCCACGGCGGGATCGGTCGTGAACAGGGAAACAATGCCGCGGGCGAGCAGGACGAACAGCACGCCGACCGATCCCAGGAAGATCAGGTTGTACCGTGCCGCCATCCACACCGCCCGCTCCGCGCGCTCGGGCTTCCCGGCGCCTAACGCCTGGCCGACCATCGTCGCGGCGGCGTTGCTCAGCCCCCATGAGGGGAGGAGCGCGAAGACGATCACGCGAATGCCGATCGTGTAGCCGGCCAGCGCCGCGCTCCCGAAGCTCGAGATCACGCGAATCAGGCCGATCCAGCTCGCGGTCCCGATCAGGATCTGGAACGTTCCCGACGCGGAGAGCCGGATCATCTGCCACATGAGCGCGGGGTCGAACGCGAAATGCCGTCTGGCGACCTGCACCCGCGCGCCCGGACGGAACAGGCGGCTGATCGCGAACAGCGCGCCAATGCCACGTCCGATGTTCGTTGCGACCGCCGCGCCCACCACTCCCAGCCGCGGGAACGGGCCAATCCCGAAAATCAGCAGTGGGCCGAGCACGATGTTGATCCAGTTGGCGAGCCAGAGCACCCGCATGGCGATGGCGGCATCGCCGGCACCACGAAAGATCGCGTTGATGAGAAACAGCAGCAGCACCGTGGCATTGCCGCCGAGCATGACGCGCATGAACGTCGCGTTGGCGATGACCGCCGGCGAGCCACCCATGATGCGCAGGAGCGTCGGCGCGAGCACGACGCCGATCGTCCCGAGCACGACCGAGACGAGCAGCCCGAGCAGGATCGCCTGCGCGGCCGCGTGCGCGGCCCCGTCGCGATCGCGCTCGCCAATGCGCCGCGCCACGGTCGCCGTGGCGCCAATACCGAGCCCCATCGCCAGCGAGTAGATGAGGATCATCATCGACTCGGTGAGCCCCACGGTCGCGACAGCGTCGGCGCCGAGTCGGGAGACGAAGAACACGTCCACCACGGCGAACACGCTCTCCATGACCGTCTCGAGCACCATCGGGACGGCGAGGAGAAAGATCGCGCGCCCGATGGTGCCTTCGGTGTAGTCGTGGTGCGTGCCGCGAATCGCGTCCTTGATGGAGCTCCAGGTCGGCTGCTTACGCGGCGCATCGACGGGCTGGGCGTCGGTCGTCGCGACGTCCTGCGGTTGTGCCATGGGATCTCGTGCGGAGTTCGGGGTCAGCTCGATGACGGCGGGGCGAGATCGTTAGGTACCACCGGGCGCAACGCCAGGTCGAACGCCAGCCATACGAGCCGGGAAAACGGGTAGAAGGCGATCGGAGCCAGAATCATCGCCACCGGGGCGCCGTATTGAAGCACTGTCCAGGGAACGCGGGGCCAGGTGATGGCGAGCGTCGCGATCAGGAGCACCACGAACGCCGCTTCCGCGAGCGCAATGTTGAACATCATCCCGCCAAGAAAATAATCGGACTCTCCCCGGTCGGGTTTGAGGCGACAGCGGGGGCACGCGGGTGCGAGCGTGAACCACGATGCGATGATCCCCTTCCCGCCGCAGTGCGGGCACCGCAGCGTGAGCGCGCGACCGAACATGACGGCGGTTCGGCGGAAGCCCTGGAACCGCATGGGTGCGCGAGCCGCGCGGTCGGGCATCTCACCCGCCGCGAACGAGCTTCTTCACGATCGCGATCTGGCCGGAGTGATACGCGTCGTGTTGCACGAGGCCGTTGATCGTTTGCGCGAACGTGACACCCGTGCCAAGGGGACGATCGCGCTCATCTCCGACGAGGCTCGTCAGGCGGGAGGGATCGAATGCTCGAATGGCATCGCGCGCCGCGGTGTGGGCCGCGTCGAGGCCGGCGAGCGCGGCACGCCATGCCTTCTCGTCAGGCTTCGCCGGAAGTGCTGGCCAGTCTCCCATCTCCGGTTCCGCGGCATTCCTGCCGTGCAGGCGGCGCGTGACTTCCTGCGTCCAAGCGGTCATGTGAAGCACCAGCTCCCAGATCGAATGCACGCCCGCACCCGGTCGGCGTCGTGCCTCGTCGGTGGTGACATCGCCCAGCAGGGATGCGCGGGATGGGCCATGCCAGGGATCGCCGGCGTGCGCGCGCTCGAGCTGATCGATGAGGAAGGTGCGCTGCGATTGGTCCGTCATGTGAGTCGCCGTGCCTCGAGAAGAACGGGGATACCGCGCAGGAGACAAAGTACGACGCTGATGTATACGGAGACGAGCGCCACCACGAGCACCGGGCGAGCCAGCGCCTGCGGAAGCGACGACGCATACGCGACGATCATGAGCGTGAACGCCGCTGCCTTGGCGATGCCATACGCCGATCTGCTCTCGCGCGAAGCGACGAGAAAGTTTCCGAGCTTCGAGCGCATCATCGTCGTGGGCCCGAACGCCGTGAGCCCGCGCTCGAAGGCGACGGCGCGCGCCCCGTCGACGAGCAGGCCGCGCACGGCGACGACGATCGGAATCCAGACGGGAATCCAGCCGATCACGGCGAACGCGATCCAGTAGGTCAGCTCGACGATGCGGTCGGTGAGGATGTCGATCACGGCGCCGATGCGCGACACCTCGCCATACCGGCGGGCGACCCACCCATCGAGCCCGTCCATCATGATGGCGACGATCGTGAGGAGTGCGGCGAGCAGGTACAGGTCGCGCCGGTGAAACAGAATCGCGACCGCGAGAAACGCGAACGTCGCCCGCGTGATCGCGACGACGTTGGCCCGCGTCATCCTCACAGCCGCTGGGCCATCACCCGGTCGGTCTGCGTCTCCGTTCCCAGCACGAAGGTGTGGCTGCCGACGTCAACGAATCCGCACTTGGCATAGAACGCGATCGCCCGGGGGTTCTGCTCCCAGACGCCCAGCCACGCGGTGCGGCCGCCGAGCTCGCGCGCGACGTTCAGCGCGGCCCGCATAAGCGCCGGGGCGATGCCGCGCCCTTGAAATGGCCGGTCGACGTAGAATCGGAGCACCTCGATGGGCGATGCGCTCCCCACGCACGCGGGCGCCGATCCGCGACGCACCTGCGCGAACCCGGCCATTGTCCCGCCGACCTCGCCGACCAATGTCACCATGCTCACGTCGCGAATCTCGGCAAGCTGGAGGGCGTCGCCGAACGTGCGGGCGACGTGAATGGCCATGTTCTCGTCGGTGTTCTGCTCGCCGAACGTCTCGACGAACGTTCGACGCGCGAACGCCGCCAACGCGCCGGCATCGGCCTCGCTCGCCCGGCGGATGACGAGATCGTTCAGCTCCGTATCCGCCCTGCCTGGCGTCGCGGGGGAGGTCATCGATTCGCTCGAGCGGCTTCGTAGTAGGCGATGAGCTTCTCCGGCGGCGTGCTCGCGACCATGCGACCGATGGCGTCGAGCGGGAGATCGTCCAGCTTCTTGAAGCGAAGACACGATTTCCCCATGTCCATCTTCTTCCCCGCCTGTCGGAATGCCTCGGCGAGCTGATTGCCCTGCGCGGAGTCGACGTAGGGACCGAAGAGGTAGAGGGCGTAGTGGTTCTTCTGGGCAGCGATGGAGACGTAGGGAAGCGGTTGACCGTTGTACGTTTTGGGGTATCGCGCGAGGGGGATGCCGTAGCCGATCATCCCGAAGCTCATCGTCTCCGCATATCCCTTCGGCAGGTTGCGCCTGACGAGATCGCGGATGGC
>DASRHU010000112.1:0-19715 GCA_035650335.1 Gemmatimonadaceae bacterium
GAACAGCGGCCCGCCCTTGGCGAGGCGTTCGAGGAGGTTCTCGCGGAGCTCGTCCTTGACCGTGCGCTTCCCGCGCGCGGCGTAGGATGAGCGCTTCAGTTCGCCGAGTGTCGTTGGGTGCTGCCTGGTCTGCAACGGGCTGCTCCGTCTTGGGTCTGCGTTCAGGATGGGCGGGTGTAGATCATCGCGCCAGTGGTGGGGGAACCGCAGAAGGCCGCAGACGGGCCTTCATTTGCGCGCGTTGGACATGATCAAGCGCTTGAAAGATGGCCGCGGTCCGAAATTGAGAATTTAGCCCAATTCCAAGGTCGAACCACGCAAGTAGTTGATCAACTGGGCGACGTGTACTCGGTCGATGGCAGTCGCGGCCTTCAACTCGACCACAATTCCCTCGGCAACGAGAAAGTCGACTCGATACGTTCCGACTATCTGGCCACGAAACGAGACTGGCACGAGCACTTCGCGTCGAAACGGAACTTCCGCCTGTGTCAGAGCAATACCGAGAGCGTTCGCGTATACGGCTTCGAGGAAGCCCGATCCGAGCTCGTGATAGACGTCATAGAAAGCGTTCAACAGCTTTCTGGTAACGTCGGCATAGCGGAAGGGGCCCTCGTCGCGGAGCGTGACCGTGTCTGCGCACATTCTGCGGCATTCTGCGGTTCCCGTCCCAGCGAGCATCATCAATCTGCCGCCATCACCTCCACGAGGTTGTCGTAGAAGACGGGCCCGTGCCCCATGTCGGTCTCGCGTTGCGACGTCGTCGCGTTCGCGTTCTGGCCGTCGGCGGCGTACTTCGCCCACCAGATCGAAGGCGCCCACACCACCGTTTCGCGCACCGATTCGTCCACCTTCGCGATCGCGGTGAATTCGCCCCGGTCGTTATGCACGACGACGCGCATCCCGCTGGCAATGCCTCGCGGCTCGGCGTCGCTCGGGTGGATCATCAGCTCCGGCTCCCGGGCGGCACGCCGCAGCGCGCCAATGTTCACGAAGGTCGTGTTCAGGAACTGATGCGCCGGGGACGACACGAGCGTGAGGGGGAAGCGCGCGGCCAGCGCCGGCACTGCCTCGGGGAACTCGTAAGGCGGCGTGAATGACGGAAGCGGATCGAGTCCCATCTCCCTCATGCGCTCCGAATAGAGCTCACACTTCCCGCTCGGCGTGAGGAACTCGCCGTTGGCGAAGGGCAGATACGGTTTCGGCACATTGAGACGCATCCATCCACGCTCGAGCAGTGCCTCGACCGTCACGCCCTCCAGCTTTGCCGCCTTCCACGCACCGGGGCGCTGCCCTTCGATCGCCTGATGAATGATCGTGAGGTCGTCATCGCGCAGCGCGGGATGGTCGAGCCCCATCCGCGCCGCGAGCAGCCGGAAAATCTCCGAGTTCGGCTTCGATTCGCCGAGCGGCGCGATCGATGGGCGATTGAGCGAGACGTAGTGATGCCCGTACGCGAAATGGATGTCCCAATGCTCGAGCTGGGTCGTCGCCGGCAGGACGATGTCCGCCCAGTCCGCCGTGTCGGTCTGGAAGTGGTCGAGGACCACGGTGAAGAGATCGTCGCGCGCCAGCCCGCGAATGACGGTGTTGCGATCGGGGGCCACCGCCGCCGGGTTCGAGTTGTACACGATCATCGCCCGTACCGGGGGACCGCCGACACCGGCGTCAGGCATCGTCAACGCTTCGCCGAGGCGGATCATGTTGATCGTTCGCACCGGGGGCGATAGATCGGGCCGCTCGAGCGTGTGCTTGTCGAACTGGAAGTTCGCGCTCGTCGAGAGCTGTACGCCGCCGCCCGCCCGCCGCCAGTGACCGGTGACCGCCGGGAGACAGGCGATCGTGCGCACCGCCATGGCGCCGCCGCCGTGACGCTGGAGCCCGTAGTTGACGCGGATGAACGCGGCGCGTGCGCGACCATAGCGTCGCGCGAGCTCGACGATCCGCGCTTCATCGATGCCGGTGATCGAGGCAACACGATCGGGCGGATACTCCAGCACGCGCTCGCGGAGCTGTGATTCGCCGAGCGTGTACCGGGCGAGATAATCGCGATCCTCCATTCCCTCGGCGAACAGCACGTGCATCATCCCTAACGCGAGGGCGGCATCGGTGCCGGGACGGATGCCGATCCATTCGTCGCACTGCGCCGCGGTGCGCGTCCGCAGCGGATCGATCGCGATCACCGGCGCGCCCTTCGCGCGCGCCTCGAGCACGAACGGCCAGAGGTGCGGATTCGAGGTCAGCGTGTTCGTCCCCCACAAGAGGACGAGATCGCTCTCCGGCATCCCTTCGGCGTCGGCGCCGATGTTGGCGCCGACCGTCATCTTCATTCCCATCGCCCCGGCGGTCGAGCAGATGGTGCGATCGAGCTTCGAGGCGCCGAGGAGGTGGAAGAAGCGCCGGTCCATGGACTGGCTCTGCACGTAGCCCATCGTGCCGGCATACGAGTAGGGAAGGATCGCCTGCGGACCGTCGGCGGAGCGCGCGATACTCGTCAGGCGTCGCGCGATCTCATCGAGCGCCTCATCCCACGAGATCGGCTCGAACCGGCCTTCACCCTTCCGCCCGACGCGGCGCAAAGGATGCAGCAACCGCTCGGCGTGATACGTCCGCTCGATATAGCGGTTGACCTTGGTGCAGAGGAATCCCTGCGTGAAGGGATGCTCGGGATCGCCAGCGACCTTCGTGGCGCGCCCATCCTCGACGGTCACCAGCATCGCGCAGGTGTCGGGACAGTCGTGAGGGCAGGCGCCCTTGATGACCTGGGTCGTCACGACCTCAAGATACATCACGAGGAGTCAGGAGTCAGGAGTCAGGGATCAGGGGGTGTCAGGTTGAAGGTGACAGGAGAGAACAACGCAGCACTGATCCCTGGGTGCCGTTCTCTCCGTCAACCCACACCCCGACACCCCCTGACTCCTGACTCTGACTCCTGACCCCTAGTCAACAGGGGCCGGCAGAATCCTCTTCGCGATCTCCGCCCCGCGATCCATCCCCTGCGCGCCGAGCAGAGCGACGAGGTCCCCGCGACCCGCTCCCTCGAGCACGCGCTCGATGGCGCGCTGGAGCGTGGGCTCGTATTCGAACTGAACGCCGCGCCCCTCGAGCGTGCGGAGCACGACGTCGCGCTCTTCGTCCTCGACGCGGTCGCGCTCGCTCGCGTGATCCTCGCTCGCCGTCACCACCAGGGTCGCGATCATCGATTCCACCTCACGAGCGAGTGCATCGGCATTCCGCTCGTTCACCTCGGTGCCGCGCGAGCCGCGAATCGCGTAGGCGACACGCAGATTGTGGTGCGGGATCGATCGAATCGCTTCGAACACCGCCCGGATACTCTCCGGATTGCCGACGGTGTCGTCGAGCACCACGGGCCCATCCTCGTAGAAAATGTGCATGCGGCGGTGCATCGGCTCGACACCGGCGAGCGCGAAGGCGACGGTCTGAGCGGGAACGCCGGCGATGAGCGCCGCCGTCGCGGCGAGGGCGGCGTTCGCCACCTGCTGTCGCCCGAGGATCGGAAGTGCAAGCGGGATCGTCTGGGGCGCGACGTCGCCACCGTCGAGCAACGGCAGTGGACGCCTCACCTGCAGCGCGAACGTCGAGCCCTCGGCGCCCATGCGCACTCGCTCGACGTGCACCGCCGCCGTGGCGCGCGCGCGAAGGGACACGCCGATCACCGGACGATCGAGCCCCGCGCTCACCGAGCGTGCCGTCGGATCATCCTCGTTGACGACGAGTGGGACACCGGGCTTCAGCATGTGAAAGAAGCGTGTCTTCGTGCGGACGTAATGTTCGGGCGTGGGGTGAAACTCGAGATGTTCGTACGGCACGATGTTGGTGAGCAGCCCGAGATCGTACTGTAGTCCCTCGACGCGCTTGAGGAGGATCGAGTGCGACGTCACTTCCATCACGGCCGTCCCGGCGCCTTGGGTCGCGAAGTAGCGCAGCGAGCCATGAATCGCCGGCGCTTCGGGCGTGGTCATTCCCGTTTCGACCACGTGCCCCTCGAAGCGGATACCGAGTGATCCGATCACGCCGACCTTCTCGCCCGCGGCTCCGATGATCGTCTCGAGCAGGAGCGCCGTGGAGGTTTTGCCGAGCGAGCCGGTGATGCCGATCATTCGCAGCTCGCGCGCTGGATGCCCGTGGAACTCGCGGGCGAGTGTCGCGAGCGCGTCGCGAGGATCCTCCACCACCAGCGTCGGGACGCCGTCCCACGCTCGCACGGCGCAGACGGCGACGGCACCGTTCGCCAGGGCGTCAGGGATGAACCGCGTGCCGTCGGCGTTCGCCCCGGGTATGGCGACAAAGAGTTGGCCGGGCTGCACTTGCCGCGAGTCGAGGGTGATCCCCGTGACCTCCCGGTCATCCCCCGAAAAGGGGATTCCCAGCGCGCCGGCGAGCGCGCTCAAGCGCACCGCAGACCTCCAGTTCTCTCCGAAATGCTTGCCTTTCTTACGCTTCGGACTGCAGCGACGGTCTTGACACTACGCCCGGGTATCGTAGAATACTTGCCGCTCGCTCCGAGCATTGCGATGCGCGGACCGGACAAACGTGACGCCCTCAGGCCCCCCACAAGGAGAACGTAAATGAAGCGCCTGGCCCTCGTTGCCGCTGTGCTTGTCATAACCGCCTGCAAGGCGAACGAGGCGGATACCGCCGCCGATACGACCACGCAGGTCGCTCCGGCCCCTGCTCCCGCTGACACGATGATGCGCGACACGATGATGCGCGACACCACCATGCGGGACACGACCCGCCGGCCCTGATCGCGGACGGCTCGGACGACGAGGGCGCGACTCACCGGTCGCGCCCTCCGTGCATCATACCCTCTCACGCGACGGCCTCGCCGAGTGCGTCGCGCAACCGCGCGATGCGCGCCTCGAAATTCGCATCGTCGATGATCGCCGCCGCACTACTCACGTCGATGTCGGCGTCCAGCTCCACCCACGAGACGCAACCCTGATAGCGACGCGCCTCGGGCACGTCGACCGGTGCCGACAATCGTGAGATCCGCGCGGCGACGACGTGCACACCGGTAACGCCGCGATAGTTGAAGCGCGACTCCACCGCATCCCACACGAGCCCGTGCTCGCCCTCGATCGCCCGAAGCGGCTCGAGATCGCGGACGTGCCATACCGCTGCCACGTCGGCCACCAGCGAGATTCTGATGACCCCTGCCGGGGGCAGGTCCGCGCGTGATCGCGCCAGGGTAAGCCGGAAGCGGGGTGCCAGCTCGCTCTCCCGTTCGTGGAAGTAGGTCGGGTAGAGGACGAACCGGTCGTGACGGACGGTGAAACCGGCGCGCTGCTCCCGAATGCCGCCCTTCCGAACCATCGCGATGATGTCGCCGCGCGCCATCGCGTCGCACAGCACCGCCCATTCCTTGAGCGCAGTCCGCTCGAGCGTCGTCGTGGCACTCATTCGGGGTGATCCGCCCACCATCGAAACGCTTCGGGGATGCCCACTTCGGGGCGCACGGGCGGCGACCATCCGAGCTCCCGCCTGGCCCGCTCGGAGGAGAAGGGATTGTCCCGCGAGACGAACGCCACCGCACCGCCGGCCTGCGAAAGCGCCGCACCGCGGCGCGCGACTCCGATGATCATCGTCACCAGCTTGAACACGACCTTCGCCAGAACCATTGGGACGGGAACCAACCTCACGCGTCGCCGCAACCCCTGCGCCGCCAGACGAACGAAATCTCGAACGGTGACATCGTAGTCGTTGGCCAGGTTGTATGCCCGGCCCCCGGCGGCGTCGGTCCGCACCGCGCGCACGGCGCCATCGGCGACGTTGGCGGCGTGAACGATCGCGAGGGTCGAGCGCCCTCCATCGAGAAGCGGGAAAAATCCGCGCGCGATCACCTTCCCGATTCGTGGAACGAACTGGCGGTCGCGCTTGCCGTAGATGACGTCGGGTCGAACGGCACACCCCCAGATCTCACCGCGGCGATGCGCCTCGAGGACCATCGCCTCCGATTCGCGCTTCGATCGCGCGTAGTACGCCGTCTCGGGAAGCGGAGGGAGCTCCACGCTTTCGTCGGTGGGCGTGTCGCGGTAGCGGGATGCACCACCGTAGACCGAGACGCTCGACAGCTGCAGCAGTCGCGCCCCGGAGGCGCGGGCCGCCGCGATCGCGTTGCGAGTGCCGTCGACATTCGTGGCGCGGTAGGCCTCCCATTCCGCGCGCTCGGGGAGAATGGCGGCCGCACAATGAAAGATGGCATCGCACGAGGCCGCCGCCCGGACGAACGCGCCCGCGTCGAGCACATCACCGACGACCGGCTCGGCGCCTAACGGGCGGAGCCAGCTCGCGCGGTCCCGGTCGCGCACGAGCGCACGCACCTCCCATCCATCGGCGTGCAGCCGCTCGACGATGTACGATCCGACCAGCCCCGTGGCGCCGGTGACGAGCGCCCGCCTCACGTGCTCGGGAAGGGGAGACGAACGACCTGGGCGGGCGTGGTGATTCGCTCGGCGGCATCGCCGCCCACGATCTGAACGGCGGCGCCGGGCTCGATTTCCCTGCGCATCATCGCCAGCGCGATCTGGCCAAGCCTCGGTGACATCGCGATGCTGCGCACATCGCCGACGGGTTTGCCCTGGGCGTCGACGATCGTTGCCCCAGCCTGGACAGCTCCCTCGGGAAGGGCCAGGCCGCGCAACAGCCGGTTCACGTGTCCGCGAAAATGCACGCGCGCAACCGTCTCCTGTCCGACGTAGCACCCCTTGGTGTACGAGATCGCGTGCAGCTCGTCGAAGTTGGCTTCCTGCGGAATGGTGGAGTCGTCGATGTCCATCCCCCACTCGGGACGACCTGCCTCGATGCGTGCGATCTCCCAGGCGGCGAGCCCGGCCGGTGTCGCGCCCTCACTCACGAGGCGCTCCCACAACGGCTCGAATGCCGACTCCGGGACGAAAACCTCGTACCCCTCCAACTCGAGCTCCGGAACGCGCGCGATGATCGCGCCCGCGGGCAGGTCGAGCGCCACGTGCGAATAGCGCGCGAGCGCGCCGAGTGCCGCCGCATCGACGCCGGTCGCCGCGGCGAGCGCCGTTCGCGCGCGTGGCCCGAAGATCCCGATCTGCCGCGTGGACGCGGACTCATCGTCGTAGCGAGCAACTCGCGGGTTGATGTACTTCCGCACCATCGCGAGCCAGCCCTCCCGTGCGCGTGGCGGCCAGTCGATGAGCAGCGCGTCGCGCAACGCGAAGACGCGCAGATCGGCGACGATCTTTCCCTTCGGCGTGAGCGCGGCGGCGTAGCACCCCTGTCCGGGCATGAGCGCGGTGATGTCGTTCGTCACCAGTCCGGTAACGAGCTCGCTCGCCTTGGGCCCATGAATGCGCATCCGCCCGCGTGCGCTCCGGTCGATGAGCATCGCGCCGGCGCGCAGTGCCGCGTACTCCTCGTTCGCGTCACCGTAGTGCAGCACGACGGTCCGCCCGCCAATTTCAGCCGTCGCCGCGCCGCCCGTGGCTGGAGTCGTCATGCCGTTTTCCGCCCTGGCCTGGAACCGCAGAAGGCCGCAGACGGCCGCGGAGCTTGATGGGCCGCGGATGAACGCAGATGACGCAGATTGGCTCCGGCGTGCGAACACAGCTTTGCGTAGCGGTCAACAAAAGTCTTTGGGAACTTCATTTCGCTCGGAGCTCTCCACTCGCCAGGAGTCATCTGGGTGATCTGCGTTGATCTGCGGCTCATCAAACTCATCTGCAGCCCACGATGACAGCAATCTATCCGAGCCGCACTAACCAGGGGAGCGCTCCAGTCGGGAATACGACGCGTCAAGCAGGTCGATCGGGTGCACCGTTCCACGCCCCAGGCGCATTTGGAGCATTCCGGCTCCGATCTGCATTTGGCACCCCGGATTTCCCGTCACCACGAAGTCCGCGTTCGTGGCCGCAATGTTTTCGAGCTTCGGCTCGAGAACGCGCGCCGAAATCTCTGGCTGAAGCAGGTTGTAGATCCCGGCGGCGCCGCAGCACTGGTCGGCGTCGGTCAGCGGCACGAGATCGAGCTCGGGAATCGCCGCCAGCACCGCCAGCGGCGGTCGCACGAGCCGTTGCGCGTGCAGCAGGTGACAGGGTGCGTCATAGGTCACCGAGAGCGGCAGCGGCGCTCCACGCGCAGGCCCCGCCATCGCCAGCAGCTCGGTCGCATCCCGCACTTTCGCGCTCAACGCCTCGGCACGACCGGCCCACGCGGGGTCGTCGGCGAGCAGGTGGGCGTACTCCTTCATCATCGCACCGCACCCGGCCGCGTTCACGGCGATGAATTCCGCGCCCGAGCGCTCGAACGCCTCGATGTTCGCTCGCGCGAGTCGTCGCGCGCCCTCGAGATCCCCGGCGTGCGCGTGCAGCGCGCCGCAGCATCGCTGCCCGCCAACGTCGACCACGTCATAGTCGTTCGCTCGGAGCGTTCGCGCCGTCGCCTCATTCGTATCGGCGTACAGCCCCCGCATGACGCAGCCTTCGAGAATCGCGGTTCGCCCGCGCGTGCCGGTGCCGCGCCTCGTGTATGGCCGAACCTTCATGTGCGTCGCGGTCGACGCCAGCATCGCCATCGATGCGCCGATGCGTCCCGGAAAACGCGCGAGCAGATGCGGGAGACGTGTCGCTCGCAGCAGGCGCGCGCCGAACAGTGCGATGGCGAGCAATCGCGGACGCGCGAATACGCTCAGGATGAGTCGAGCGAGTGGCGGCAGCGGTCGCTCCTGCGACAGCGTGGCGCGTGTCGCCTCGAGCATGTGTCCATACGGCACGCCGGAAGGACAGACCGTCTCGCACGCGCGGCATCCGAGGCACTGATCGATATGCGTGTGCACGCTCGGATCGTCGACGCCGAGCGTGCCCTCGACGAGCGAGCGCATGAGCAGGATGCGTCCGCGCGGCGAATCGTTCTCGTCGCCCAGCGCGAGATACGTCGGGCATGCCTGCAGGCAGAACCCGCAGTGAACGCACGTCATGATCCCCGGGACCGCTTTCGCGAGCGGCGTGTCGGGGAGCGCGCAGGTTGATCCCACGGCCGATGTCATGGCGCGGTCTCCCCCAGCACCCCCGGGTTCAGCACGTTCGCTGGGTCGAAGCGCTGCTTCAGGCTGCGGGACAGGCGATCGCTTACCGGCGAGGGGGCGAGCTCATTCCACAGGTCAGCCGGCAGGCGCTCGAACACGACCGACGCGTCGATGCGAGCGATTCGGCGCGCGGCGTCGCGAGCGTCGGCGGGCAGAATGCAGCGCACGATCCCGCGCCCTGCCGACGCGGTGAGCAGCGCTCCAGCTACCCCGGCGGTCGCCTCGCGGGCAGCGGTCCACACGGCCGCAACTCGCGATGGGAGTGACGACAGACGGGCGACGATTGCCTGCCGAGGCTCGGCCGCGCGGAGCGCGCTCCATACGGTTGGCGGGGCCTGCCTCACGTCGCCCAGCCCGGAGAGAACGGCGCGTTGGGCCCCAACGGAGGTGGCGTTGCCGCCGAGCCTGGCAAGAAGGGTGGCCGCCTCGGGCAACGCGAGCTGGCGCGCAAGAGCGGGGGAGAGGAGCTCGATGGAGAGTGGGGCGATCGACGCTTCGCGGAGTGCGCTGAGGAGCGTTGACAACCGGTCATAGCGGTCATCAACGGTTACTGCGTACGTCTCGTCCGCGGCGGGGAGCGCGCGCAGGCGCACGCTCACCTCTGTGATTACCCCCAACGTGCCCCATGAGCCGGTGAAGAGTCGCGTCAGGTCGAAGCCCGCGACGTTCTTGACGACGCGTCCGCCACACCGGACGACGGAGCCGTCGCCGGTTACGACCTCGAGGCCGATGACGTTGTCGCGTGGGGATCCAAATGCGTGCGCCAGCGGGCCGCTCGCCGCTGTCGCGACAGTGGCGCCCAGCGTTCCACTCCCATCGCCAAACGGGTCGAGCGCGAGGAACTGCCGATGCGGAAGCGTCGCGGCGGCCAGCTCGGTGAGCGTGGTGCCGGCGCGAGCGGTCAGCGTGAAGTCACCCGGCTCGTAGTCGACGATCCCGGCCAGTCCGGACAGCGGCAACAATCGCGCGCCGCTGACCGGTCGGCCAGCCTCGAGCCAGGTGCCGTTGCCGGCGATTCTGAGGCTCGCGCCAGCCGTACTGGCCTCCCGGACGGCCTCGCGCACCTCGTTCGACGTCATGCCGCCGGCCGCGGACGGTGGGTCGCCGGTGACATCCGCCATTCGCGGCACGACCGAACGGGGACCACCTTGCCCGGATTGGCCCGGCGGTCAGGATCGAACACGTCGCGTAGCCGGCACATCGCGTCGAGGGTGTCCTCGGTGAAGACGAGCGGCATATAGTCGAGCTTGTCGAGGCCGACGCCGTGCTCCCCGGTAATCGTCCCGCCGGCATCGATGCAGGTGCGCATGATCGCGCGCATGGCGTGATGCACGCGCGCGGTCGCCTCGGCATCCCGCGCATCGTAGGCGATGTTCGGATGCAGGTTCCCGTCGCCGGCGTGAAAGACGTTGCACACGAGCACGCCCGTCGACTGGGCGATGCGATGTATCTCGGCGAGCACATCCGGAAGGCGTGTGCGCGGAACGACGGCGTCCTGAACGACCAGGTCGGGAGAGATGCGCCCCATCGCCCCGAACGCCTTCTTCCGGCCCTGCCACAGTCGTGCTCGTTCCGCTTCGTCGCGCGCGATGCGCACCGAGCGTGCGCCGGCCTCACGACACAGGCGCTCGACGAGCGCGACGTCTTCTTCCAGCCCCGCCGCGAGCCCATCGAGCTCGACCAGCAGCACGGCGTCGGCATCCACTGGATAGCCGGCGGCGTAGATCGACGCCTCGACCGCGCGGATCGTCGGCCCGTCCATCATCTCCATCGCCGCCGGGACCACACCGGATGCGATGATCGCGGAGACGGCGCGAGCGGCGTCGACGATCGCGGTATAGTCGGCGAGCAGCGTTCGCACCGACTCGGGGTTCTTCACCAGGCGCACCGTCACGTCGACCGCGACGCCGAAGCAGCCCTCCGACCCAATGAACGCGCCGAGCAGGTCGTATCCCTCGCGCTCCCCCTCGGCGGACCCTAACGAGACGAGCTCGCCATCGGGGAGGATGACGGTGAGGGCGACGACGTGGTTCAGCGTGACCCCGTACTTCAGGCAGTGCGGCCCGCCCGCGTTTTCGGCGACGTTGCCGCCGATCGTGCACGCCGTCTGACTCGACGGGTCGGGCGCGTAATGGAGACCGTGGGCGCTCGCGATGCGTGAGAGGGTCGCGTTCACCGCGCCGGGCTCGACGACCGCGAGCCGATTCTCCGGATCGATGGAGATGATGCGCCGGAGCCGGTTGAGCCCGATGATGACCGCGTCGTTCTCGGCGAGCGCGCCACCAGACAGCCCGGTTCCCGCGCCTCTGGGCACGAAGGGGATCCCCTCGTCGGCCAGTGCGCGCACCACTGCAATCAGCTGGTCGCGCGTCTCCGGGAAGACCGCCAACGCCGGTCGCTTGCGGTAGAAGGGCAGCCCGTCGGAGCTATACGTGACGAGCTCGCTCGGTCGCGAGAGCACGCCGCGGTGCCCCACGATGGACGTCAGCCGGGATGCCGCACGTTCGAGCTGCGGTGACCGCGCCTCTGCCGCGGAGCTAGACGTGTGCGGCGCCGCCACGACCGTTCGTCTTCGCGTGCACGTGCGTCATGGCGCGCTGCTCCATCCCGTCCACGGCCGCGCTGAGCACCGCGTCGATGCTGCGCAGGCGCTCCCCGGGCGATGTCGACGCCAGCAGCGAGCGCCGCTCGGCGACGTCCAGGTCGATCAACGAGGCCACGCGAAACGCCAGGAACGCGGGATCTTTCGGTAGTTCGGGTAGCGGCTCGTCCTCGTCGGAGATCGTTCGCGCGGCGCGCGCGATGCGCTCGAAGCGATCGCGCACACGCGTGGCGAGCGGCTCGAGGAGTGCGGCCGGCTCGGGTGTGTCCTCGTACGGCACGATCATGCCGACGCGATACGGCAGCGGCGAAGTGATGAGCGCACGCAGGATGAAGCGCTCGCGACCGACGACGACGATATTCGAGCGCCCGTCGGGAAGCTCATCGCGCGATTCGATGTAGGCGATGCATCCGACATCGCCGCCGGCCGCGAGCGCCTCTTCTGCCGTTCCTTCCTGGAGGAACACGATGCCGAACCTCCGGTCGCGCTCGAGGCAATCCACGAGCATGCGGCGATAACGCGGCTCGAAGATGTGCAGCGGGATCGTGACCCCTGGAAAGAGAACCAGCGGCAGCGGAAAGAGCGGGAGGGTGCTGGCGGCCACGTTTCGAATGTACGGGGTGGAACCCAGGTGGTCGAGGTTGTCGAGATCGTCGAGGTCGTCGAGGGTTTCCAGGTGAACGGCACCGACCTCGACATCCTCGACGACCTCGACCACCTCGGCTACCTCGGTGTCACAACGCGCACCGCATCCGCAATCCACACGTACTCGAGCGGCGCCGTCATCGTGTGGAGCTCGCCGTCGGTCGCGACGCGACCGCGCGGCCGGGGGAGTCGAATCGTGAAACGGTCGACGAGAAAGGCGTCGAGCGCGGGCCCGCGCGCCGCCGATCGAGTTCCCCGCGCCGCGGCGGCGAAGGCGAGTGCGGCGATGCGTGCCGGGGTGCGGCCGCGGACAATCATCAAATGGAGCCCTCGCTTGCCGTCACGCGCGCGGCCACCGAGGGTCGGCAGCTTGAGCTCCCGCTCCCCGACGCCGGCGAAGATGAGCGGCGTCATCTCGGCGCGGGGTGTTCCCCCGATCTCGACCTCGACCGTGAACACGCGCGGCCGGATCCACAGGCGAAACGCCGCCACGAAGCTCGCCAGGTGGTAGCCGAGGTAGCGCTCGAGGCGCTCGCGGAGGCGAACGAAGGTCACGTAGGTGCCGACGGAGCTCGTGTTGAGAAAGAAATGACCGTTCACCGATGCCGCGTCGATCGACCGCGTGCGACCTGAGGTGGCGATCCGAAGCGCCTCGTCCAGGTCCGATGGAATGCGGAGATCGGTCGCGAGGTGGTTGAGGGTGCCGGCCGGAATGATCGCGAGCTCGAGCGACAGCCTGGCCGCGATCCCCGCGGCCAGCGCGATCGTTCCATCGCCCCCCGCGATCGCGACGCGCCTAACGCCGGACGCGGCGTGCTGCTCGAGTACCACGGCGAGCTCGTCCGCCGGGACATCGCTGACGTCGAACGGCAGCCCGCCCTCGCGGACGGCGCGCTGCACCTCGCTGGCGCGAGGCGCGGATGGGTTGACGAGCAGCGGAAGCCGGGAGCCGCTCAGGGGTTGTCGGGTCTGGTGGTGCGGATGCGCTCGACCGTTTCCGCGAGCACGCTCAACTCGAACGGCTTCTCGAGGATAATGCAGCGTGTGCGCAGCACGAATTCGGCGGCTTCTTTCGAGGCCATGTCGCCGGTAGAGATCACGAGGCGATCGAGCAGGTCGGGGCGGCGCTCGGCGAGGACATCGTGCAGCGCCATCCCCGACATGCCCGGCATGCGAAGGTCGGAGATGATGGCCGTGTATTCGGCGCCTTCCGCGAGGAGCTTCTCGAGTCCACGCGCGCCGTCCTCCGCTTCGTCGAACAGCCAGTCGCGCCGCTTGAAGAAGCGACGCAACGCGGCACGAATGGTGGACTCGTCATCGATGACGAGCACACGAGGTTTTGTCGGCGGCCCATCCGAATCGAGTGTCACACTGCCTAACTTAATCCGCGTGTCGCGGATGCAAGAGCGGGGGCCAGGCAGTGCCCGGCCCCCGCTGCTCGTCAGGCGCGGTGGCGTCAGGCCACGTTCCAGAATCCGGCCAGCGCCCGCCCGTCGGGTGACTCGCGAAGCTTCTCGAACGCGCGCTCGCGAATCTGACGGATCCGCTCACGGGTGACACCCATCAGCGCTCCGATCTTCTCGAGCGTCATCGCCTCGGAGCCTTCTTCGAGGCCGTAGTACAGGTAGAGGATCTTCCGCTCGCGCGGCGTCAGGTACTTGGTGAAGACGCGGTCGATGAACTCGCGCATGAGCTTGAAGTCCGTCACGTCCTCGATGTCGCGGCCGTCGACGCCGACGAAGCGTTCCCCCAACGTAGACGCCTCGCGGTCCGAGCGGTCGATCGGCGCGTCGAGCGACACTTCCGTCGCCGACATCTGCCGGGCGGCGCGCACCTGGTCCGGGGTCTCCTCGATCAGACGGCCGATCTCATCATCGGTCGGATCGCGCTTCAGCACCTGCGCGAGCACCGTTTCGGCACGCGCGAGCTTGATGAGCTGCGAATTTTGATTGAGGGGGATCCGGACGGAGCGAGTCTGCTCGGCGAGCGCCTTGAGCACTGCCTGACGAACCCACCAGACGGCGTAGGAGATGAACTTCACGCCCTGGTCGGGATCGAATTTCTTCACTGCCTTGAGCAGCCCTTCGTTTCCGATTGCGACGAGCTCGGAAAGGTCGAGGCCATGGCCCTGGTACTTCTTGACGTACGAAATGACGAATCGGAGGTTCGCTGTGACGAGCCGCTCGGCGGCTTTCTCGTCACCCTTCTGTGCGCGGCGGGCCAAGCGCCGCTCTTCTTCGGGGTCCTCAATGAGAGGAAGTTTTTGAATGTCCTGGAGGTATTGGTCGAATGCGGTGGAAGGAGAGGAACGGAAGTACCCTTTGGACCTGCTCTCCGTCACATGCTGCATACACACCCCTTACATGGAAGGTGATGGTGTGGGCCGGTTGGCCGTCGTGCAGGCATAGCTCAGTCGGGGACGGCAGGATAACAGCGGGGCAGTGAAAAGGTCAACAGTGGACCCGTTAACCCTCGTCCGGAGCCAGCGAGAGTTAGTTGCGTGAACCCGGGCCGAGGGCCAGGGGCCAGGGGCCTGGGGGAGGGCCAAGGGTTCGCCGCAGCCAATCAATGAGAAGCGCCTCGCTGCCGAACGGCAGCGAGGCGCCAGTCCTTACTCCCCCTTGGCCCCCGGCCCGTGGCCCTTGGCCCAGGGATCCTCCCGTCGCTATGCGACGGGGGGATCCCTCGGCTTCGTCCTGCTCGTCGCCATGAGCACGCCAATACCGATCAACACGATCACCCCGACGGCGATCCACATGGACGGCACGTTGAGGAGGTACGCGGCCAGCGCCAATCCAACGACCAGGATGATGAAGCCGACGATGTACGTCGAGAACGAGGACATGAGTGCCTCCAGGGGTGGAGACTGCGTGCGATCGTGCTGGCTTGAGGCAAGTTGGGTGCCCCGCGCGACCCTCCCCGGGTCGCCCCGCTAGGTGCCCAGCACGCCGCGGATGGCCGGTTCCTCGACGGGGACCGACCACGTGCCGTCCCCGCTGGCCATTGCGCCAATCTCGCGAGGCAGGGCGAACCGCAGCGCCCCCGAGCGCACTTTCTTGTCGGACCGCATGAGCGCCACGAGGCGGTCTGCCGTATAACTGCGCGGCATCGCGCTTGGCAGGCTCGCCCGCTCGACCGCTCGACGAACGTCGCGCGCGGTGCCCGGCGACGCGACACCCGCTTTCTCGGCAATGGTCGCCTCGCACACCATGCCGATCGCGACGCACTCGCCGTGCAGCATCGAATAGTCGGACGCCGCCTCGAGCGCGTGCCCGATCGTGTGGCCGAAGTTGAGCACCTGCCGGAGTCCGGTCTCGCGCTCGTCGCGCCTGACGATTTCCGCCTTGATCTGGATGCTGCGCGCGATCATGGCCTCGAGCGCCCCGCCGCGGTCGGCGCGCTGATCGAGCAGCGCCGGCATGTCGCCGATGATGCGCTCGAGGTACTGCGCATCGGCGATGACGCCATGCTTGATCGCCTCGGCGAGGCCGGCCCGCAAATGCTGGGGCGGAAGGGTCGTGAGAACGGACGGATCCACCACGACGGCCGACGGCTGGTGGAAGGCCCCGACCAGATTCTTCCCACGCGGAGTGTCCACGGCCGTCTTTCCACCGACCGACGCATCGAGCATCGCAATGAGCGACGTCGGCACCTGGACGTACTTGATGCCTCGCATGTAGGTCGCGGCGACGAAGCCGGCGATGTCGCCGACGACACCGCCACCGACGGCGATGATGGCGGCATCTCGTCCGAACCCGGACTCGAGCAGGGAGTCGGTGAGATGCGCCCACGTCTCCCGGGTCTTCGACGCTTCTCCCGCCTCGATCGTGAACGTTCTCGTGCCAACCGATCCCAGCGACCGTACCACGTGCTCGGCGTGCGTCCGACCGACGTTGCTGTCCGTGATCACCGCATAACGATGCGCGCGGGTCACTTTTCTGGCGATGTCCGCCACGCGCGAGAGCGCACCATGCTCGACGAGCACATCGTACGTGGGCAGGGAGATCGAGTGCATTCAACAGGACACGCGGCGTGCGGATACCCACGTCGATGACGAGCGGATGCCAGCTGACCTCCATCGCCATCCGGATTCCGCATTCCGCGTTCGGGTCACCACGTCACCTCGCCGGCGCCCGCGCGCCGATTCGCGACTCGCGACAGCACGAAGAGCAGATCGGAGAGGCGGTTCAGGTACCGGATCACCACCGCAGGGACCTCGACGTCGGCGGCGAGGGCGATCACCCGCCGCTCCGCGCGGCGGCACACCGTGCGCGCGACGTGCAGCGCCGATGCCTTGGGCGTTCCCCCAGGAAGGATGAACGCTTCCAGCGGCTCCAGCTCGGCCTCGCCTTCGTCGATCGCGCGCTCCAGCTCCGCGATGCGCCCGTCGTCGATGCGGGCCTTCTCGAGCTGCTGCCTGACCTTCTCCGGATGCGGCGTGGCGAGCAGCGCGCCGAGCGAGAACAGGTCGCGCTGAATGGGGACGAGCACTTCGTCGATGCGCGGCATCATCTCGACCGACCGCGCCATTCCGAGGACGGCGTTCAGCTCATCGATTTCGCCGTACGCCTCGACGCGTGGGTGGCTCTTGGGAACACGGCCTCCGCCGAACAGACCGGTGTCGCCCTTGTCGCCCGTCTTCGTGTAGATCTTCATGCGGGCACGTTAATGCGAAAGGGCGAGGTGGTCGAGGTCGTCGAGGTGATCGAGGCGCAACGACGTGCCTGGATCACTCGACGACCTTGACGACCTCGACCACCTCTGCTTCTAGAGCCCGAAGAGGCGCGCCAGAAATCCGGATTTCCGCGGCCGGCGAAGTCCGCGCGTGAAGTTGGAGAACCGGGTCGGCGTCTCCGCCTTTTCCGAGGATCCCGACGTCCGCTTGTGCGACGAGGGGAAGATCAGCGCCAGGTGCTCCTGGAGGCGGTCCGGGGACGGAACCGGGCGTTGTTTCTCGATCCACTTGTCGAGCGCGTGGCCCATCGCGGCCGCGGTCGGCCGGCGGTGCGGATCGCGCGAGAGCGCACGCGTCAGCACGTCATCGATCTCGCCGGGAAGGTGCGGGACGCGGGACTTCGCGCTGGGGAGTGGATGCACCGTCACCTCATCGAGCAGGAGATCGGTGATGTCCTCCTTGAACAGCGGCTCGAGCGTCAGCATCTCGTAGAGCACGACGCCTAACGTGAAGACGTCGGAGCGGGCGTCCACCGCCAGCGCCAGCGCCTGCTCCGGGGACATGTAGTGCTTCTTTCCCATGAGAATGTGACGCTCGGCCGCGGGATCGAACGACGTCCGCGCCTTCGCGATGCCGAAGTCGGCCAGCTTGATGTGCCCGTCCCACGACGACATGATGTTGCCGGGCGAGACATCCCGGTGGACGACGTCGAGCCGTTGTCCCCCCGGCGCGACGAAGTTGTGCGCGTAATCGAGCGCGCGACAGACACGCGATGCAATGTACGCCGCGATCGGGAGCGGCATGGGTTGCTTGAGCTCTGCGTGACGATCGATGATCGAGCGCAGTGTGGGCCCCTGGATGTACTCCATGGCCATGTAGTACTGCCCATCGACCTCGCCGAGCTGGTAGATCTGCACGATGTTGCCGTGTGCCAGGTTGGCCGAGAGCTTCGCCTCGTCGATGAAAAGCTGAAGCCAGTGCCGCTCGGCGGCATACTGCGGGTGGATGACCTTGAGCGCGACCCGCTTGGCGAATCCGGCCGGACCGAGCTGCTCGGCCTCGTACACCGTCGCCATCCCCCCGACCGCGATCTTTCGCAGCAGGCGGAATGCGCCAGAGTACTCGAGGATATGGTCGTCAGCCGAAGTTTCCATGAGACGGCAAAGATATCAGAAACCGGATGTCAGAATTCAGAATTCAGACTGGTGCTCGGGCCCGGCGCGTTCTGACGTCTGACTTCTGACATCTGATGTCTGACGTCTCTGCCTCCGAGCTGCGCCTTGCTCTCGGATTGGCCACTAGTGATCGTTAATCGCATGCAGCATGAGCTCACGGACATCACCATTCTTGGCGCCGGCCCCACGGGGCTGTTCGCGCTCTTCTACGCGGGCATGCGCGGCGTGTCCGCACAGATCATCGACGCGCTGTCGGAACCGGGCGGCCAGCTGACCGCGCTCTACCCTGAGAAGTACATCTTTGACGTCGCGGGGTTTCCTCGGGTGCTCGCCAAGGACCTCGTCGCCGGTCAGCTCGAGCAGGCCAAACAGTTCGGCTTTCCCATGCACTTCAACCAGCGTGTCGTCTCTCTTGAGGAGGACGGGGGGACCTTCACGCTGGTCACCGAAACGGACCGATTTCCGACGAAGGCGATTGTGATCGCCGCCGGGATCGGAGCGTTCTCACCACGACGGCTCCCGCAACCGTGCGCCGAGGCCTGGTACGGGAAGGGGATTCACGACCGGGTGATCGATCCCGAGGGCTTTCGCGGGAAGCAGGTGCTGATCATCGGCGGAGGTGACTCCGCTTTCGACTGGGCACATCAGCTCCTCGACCGTGCGTCGTCGGTGACGCTCGTCCACCGCAGCGATCGCTTCCGCGCGCATGCGGCGACCGTCGAGGAGATCCGCGCCGCCTGTGCCGAGGGTCGTGCGCGGATGCTCACCTTCCACGAGCTCCACGACATCGCGGGCAACGGCAATCAGCTGGCGACCGTCGTGCTCAAGGACATCAAGGCGAAGACGACGATCACCATCGATTGCGACGCGATCCTCCCCATGCTCGGGTTCGTGAGCGACCTGGGCACCATTGGGGAGTGGGGTCTGAATCTCGAGAAGGATGAGATCGCGGTGAACAGCACGATGGAGACGGGGCGCCAGGGTATTTGGGCAGCCGGCGACATCACGACCTACCCGGGCAAGCTGAAGCTGATCGCGACGGGATACTCCGAGGCCGCGATCGCCGTGAACCAGGCGGTGCACTGGATCTACCCGGAGAAGAAGGTGAACCCGGGCCACTCGTCGCACATGGCCGTGTTCGGCGTGAAGGAAGAGGCGGCGATCTAGGGGTCAGGAGTCAGGAGTCAGGGATGAGGGGGTGTCAGGTTGAAGGTGGCAGGGAGAGAACCACTTCGGCACCTGATCCCTTGGTGCCGTTCACTCCTACAACCCAGGCCCTGGCACCCCCTGATCCCTGACTCCTGACTCCTGACCCCTGGTCAGTCGTATGCCACCCGCGGGTCCGCCTTCGCGTACAGGACGTCGGTCACCAGATTGACGAGCACGAACACGAGACTCAGGAAAAGCACGCTTCCCTGAATCGCCGGGAGATCCCGCCGCGCGATGGCGTTCACGACGTAGCGGCCGAGTCCGGGCCACGAGAAGATCGTCTCGGTGAGAATGCTCCCGGTGAGGTAATAGCCGAAGTCGAGCCCCAGTACCGTG
>DASRHU010000113.1:0-12245 GCA_035650335.1 Gemmatimonadaceae bacterium
TCAGCCGTCATCAGGTTGCGGAGGTCGCTCTTCATCGCCGCAACGTACGCCTTCTCCTTCGTGTTCGCGAACTTGGGGATCGCGATCGCTGCGAGAATGCCGATAATCACGACGACGATCAGCAGCTCGATCAGCGTGAAGCCTTTCCGATTGCTCTTCATAGGTCTCCGTCCTCCGGTACGAGTCGGCGCGAGCATATGTGCACCGCGCTCGGCCGCTGTTAAAGCAGGGGGGGTGCCAACTGTGGCCCCTCAGCTAAGCACTGTAAGGACGAACACTTAGCATTCTAAGTCACGCCTTATGTCATCGTTTCGCATTGCGTTTCGCCAAAGCGATGCGAAATGCAAGGAGAAGTGCCCCCGGTCACGATGCCCGCATCGCCTTTACATGGCGAGGAACTTGCGCCCTCTTAACGCGCAATGCCCGCATCGGACCGCTTTCGGTATTCCGCGTCAGCTCCACCGTTCGATCCTGAAGGGGCGTTAGACGCGATCGATGAGCCCCTGTGTGTCGTATCGACCGCGTGGCGGCTTCTGTACATGAATCAGCCGTTCGCCGAGCTCGCGATGCAGGGCAGCGATGTCGCGCTCAACAGGGACGTTCGGGACATCTTCACCTCGCTCGCCGACCGGCCGGACACGAACCTGACCGCGATGGCGCCTGACGAGCGACGGCTGTGGCGCATTCCAGCGTTTGGCAGACCACCACGCGCCATCGACGTTCGCGCGACCCGACTACGTGCCGAAGGGGTTCTCCTCCATTTCCGCATTCTCGGGGACGCGTTCGCCATCGAGCGCGCACTCGCCGAGCGTGATGAGGAGAACGCCGCGATGCGCGAGGTGGTCAACGCCCTCGCTCGTGAGGCGGATCTCGACCCGCTCCTCCACGCCATCTGCGAGCAGGCGGTGTCACAATGCGATGCGAGCGGAGCGACGGTGGTTCGGCTCCAGGGAGACCGAGGGCACATCGTGAGCGCCACGGGATCGCTCGAGGCGATGCGCGGGACGCGATTTCCGCTGGCGGGCTCACTCACCGCCCGAGCGATCGAAGAGCGTCGACCCGTCCGAGTGCAGGACTATCGCGCCGAGCATCCTCGCTTCCTTCGCACGGCCGAGGAGTTCGAGGTGGGCCCGGCGCTGTTCGCTCCATTGATCGCGCACGATCACATGCTCGGTGCCCTCACCGTCGCGCGCCGCCCTGGCGCCGCGGTGTTCACCGCCCGGGAGGAGCGCCGCATTTCCGCGATCGCCGACTATGCGGCGCTGGCGCTCTGGAAGGCGCATCTCACCGAGGAAGCCCGATCGGCCAACCGGATCAAGGGCGAGTTCATCGCCACGATGTCGCATGAGCTGCGTACGCCGCTGACCGCGCTCCTCGGGTACGAAGAGCTCTTCGCCGAGCACATCTTCGGTCCGCTCACCGAGCAGCAGGAAGCGGCGG
Organism: Gemmatimonadaceae bacterium; assembly: GCA_035650335.1. Classification (GTDB taxonomy): domain Bacteria; phylum Gemmatimonadota; class Gemmatimonadetes; order Gemmatimonadales; family Gemmatimonadaceae; genus JAICNG01. The sequence goes on from DASRHU010000113.1 coordinate 1,441, forward strand.
TGGATCGCATGCGGGTGAGCACGCAGCATCTCCAGGCGATCATCGATGAAGTGCTTACCTTCTCGCGCCTCGAGGCGGGCGAAGAACGCGCGCACGTGCATGAGGTGCTCCTCCGTGAAGTCTTCCATGGCGTGATGGCTGTCCTCGAGCCACTCGCGCACGCGAAGCACATCGCGATATCGACGAGCATTCCGGAGGAGCCGCGGAGCATTCGCACCGATCCGGAAATGCTGCGGCGCATCCTCATCAACCTCGGTGGCAACGCCATCAAGTTCACCGAGCGTGGCTCGGTGGCGCTGAGCGCGATGATGAACGGCGACTGCATCCTCTTTTCGGTCACCGATACGGGAATCGGAATCGCGCGCGAGGACATCGCGCGCCTCTTCCAGCCCTTCACGCAGCTCGACTCCGGCTTCACACGCCGGTTCGGCGGCACGGGCCTCGGCCTTTTCGTGTCGCGCCGCCTCGCGGAGCTGCTCGGCGGCCACATTAGGGTGACCAGCGCCCCGGGGAGCGGGAGCACGTTTACGGTCAGCTTTCCCGTCGAGGGCTAAGCGACAGGCCAACGAGGAACGAGGACGAAGGCCCGAGGAAATCGACTGGAACCTTCGGTTCAATTCCTCGGTCCTTCGTCCTCGTTCCTCGTTTCCCAGCACTTTACCGGCGCGTTAAATTCCCCCTCATGACTCCCATCACCGGGGCCTTCAACGACGCCCTCATCGCGGAGATGTACGAGCGCTTTCGAGCGAGTCCCGAAAGCGTGGACGAGTCGTGGCGACAGTTCTTTCGATTTGCGCAGTCGCTGGCCGGCGCCGCTCCCGAGGTCGCCAGTGAATCGCTGCTGCGAAAGGTCGCGGCGGCGGCCGCGCTCGTCGAAGACATTCGCCACTACGGCCACCTCGCCGTGCGGCTCGACCCGCTTGGAACCAGGCCCGTCGGGGCGCAGGAGCTGACGCCCGAGTTCCACGGGCTCACCGAGGACGATCTCGAGCGCATCCCCGGCTCGGCGCTGGGCTTCCCCGACGCGACGGCGGCCGATGTCGTCAGGCGCCTGCGCGGGATCTACTCCTCGACCATCGGCTTCGACCTCGACCACATCGAGGAAGAGGTGGAGCGCGACTGGTTCCGGAAGGTGATCGAGGGCGGCGACGCGCGTTTGACGCTCACGCCCGAAGAGAAGAAAGCGGTGCTCAAGCGGCTCACCGAAGTCGACGGCCTCGAGCGCTTTCTCGCCCGCGCCTACGTCGGCAAGAAGCGGTTCTCCATCGAGGGTACCGACGCGCTCGTTCCGATGCTCGATGCCGCCATCGAGCGCGCCGCTCAATCGGGCGCCCGCCGCGCGGTCATCGGGATGGCGCACCGCGGCCGTCTCAACGTGCTGGCGCACATTCTCGACAAGCCGTACGCCCGGATCTTCGAGGAATTCGAGGAAAAGGTCGCGAAGGCCGACGCCGTCGATACCGGCGACGTGAAGTACCACCTCGGCGCCTCCTCGACGCGGACGCTGGCGAATGGGCAGACCGTCGAGCTCGAGCTCGTTCCCAACCCGAGCCATCTCGAGTTCGTGAACCCGGTTCTCGCGGGTGTCGCGCGAGCGCTCCAGCGGACCGGCAATGCGCGCGACGAGATGAGCGTCCTCCCGATCGTCGTGCACGGCGACGCCGCGTTTCCCGGTGAGGGCGTGGTCGCGGAAACGCTCAACCTGTCGCGGCTTCGCGGATATCGCGTCGGCGGAACGCTCCACATCATCGTCAACAACCAGGTCGGCTTCACCACCGACCCGCAGGACGCGCGGTCCACGTACTACTCGAGCGATCTCGCCAAGGGGTTCGAGATCCCGATCTTCCACGTCAATGCGGACGATGCGGAAGCCTGCGTCGCCGCCGTGTGGCTCGCGATCGCGTACCGGGTGCGATTCGCCAAGGACGTGATGATCGACCTGGTCGGTTACCGCCGCCACGGACATAACGAGGGGGATGAGCCGGCGTACACACAGCCCGTACTGTACGAGCGCATTCGGGCGCACCCCACCCCACGCGAAGTGTGGGCGAAGCGTCTGGTCACCGAAGGCGTGATCAGCGAGGCCGAGGCGAAGGGCCTCGCCGACCAGATGATGAAGGAGCTCGATGCGATCCACAGCGGCCGCAAACCGAGTCCGCCAGCGGCCGCGGACGACGAGGTCAGCGGGCAGCGAGCGGAACGCGATGCGCCCCAGGTCACCGGCGTGAAGCCGGAAACGCTCATCACCGTCAACGAACGTCTGCTGGCGTGGCCCTCCACGTTCACGACCAATCCCAAGCTGGTGAAGCCGCTCGAGCGCCGTCGCGCGGCGATCGGTGATGAGGGCGGCATCGACTGGGGTCACGCCGAGGCGCTGGCCTTCGGCTCGTTGCTGCTCGAGGGAACGAGCGTACGCCTAACGGGGCAGGACGCGGCGCGCGGCACCTTCTCGCACCGCCACGCCGTGCTGCACGATCTGAAGACGGGCGCCGAATTCGTTCCGCTTCAGCATCTACCCGGCGCGAAGGGAACGTTCGAGATCTACAACTCTCCGCTCTCGGAGACCGCCGTGCTCGGCTTCGAGTACGGATACTCGACGGCGGCATCCGAAACGCTGGTGCTGTGGGAGGCGCAGTTCGGAGACTTCGCCAACGTCGCACAGCCGATCATCGATCAGTTCATGGCGGCCGACCGCGCGAAGTGGGGGCAGGATTCCAGCGTCGTGCTGCTGCTCCCGCATGGCTACGAAGGGCAGGGGCCCGAGCACTCCAGCGCACGGCTCGAGCGATTCCTCCAGCTGTCCGCCGAGGGCAATCTGCGGGTCGCGTATCCGACCACGCCCGGACAGTACTTCCATGTACTGCGGCGACAGGCGCACTCGGAAAACCGCCGCCCGCTGGTCCTGATGCAACCGAAGAGCTTGCTGCGGCTCCCGGAGGCGGCGTCCCGCCTGACCGAGTTGACCGCGGGCTTCTTCCAGCCGGTGCTGGATGACCCACTCGTGTCACCGGTGACGCGTGAGGTGAAGCGGCTGGTGCTGTGCTCCGGGAAGCTGTATTACGACCTCATGGCTGCTCGATCGGGCGACACACCCGCAAAACACGCGGCGATCGTGCGAGTCGAGGAGCTCTACCCGTGGCCGCACGAGGAGATCGCCGGCATCATCGACCGCTACGGTGGCATCGAGGAGGTCGTGTGGGCGCAGGAGGAACCGCGCAACATGGGCGCGTGGTCCTTCGTGTGGCCGCGGTTGCGGGCGTCGACGGGGAACGCGATTCCGATTCGGTACGTTGGTCGGCCGGAGAGGGCGAGCCCGGCCGAGGGGTATCACACGGCGCACGCGCAGCAGCAGGCTCGGATCGTGGCGGAGGTGTTGGGGCCGGTCCCTTCTTCTCGCTCGGCTACTGCTCGAGGGAAGAGGGGAGAGGGATGAGGGTGAGGGGTGAGGGAAGAGTGAACGAGGGTGGAGCCACACCAGGGAAGCGGGAAGAGGGAAGCGGGAAGCGGGGACGGGCACCCAATACCCGCCGGCCCACCCCGGCCCGAGCTGGCCCGTTATCGCGATGATGGCACAACACCCTCTTCCCGCTTCCCCCTTCCCACTTCCCTTGGTTGGCTCCAACCTCGTTCACTCTTCCCTCACCCCTCGCCCTCGTCCCTCTCCCCTCAGAAAGACCCAGATGACGCGACCCCTGCTCGCCGCTCTGCTTGCTCTGTCCCTCCTCCCTCCCTCCGCCCTCGCGCAAGAGCGGGGCAGCGCAGCGCTGGCGGGCCTGGTCGACGGCCTCGGCGTCAGCGCGCGCGTGCTCCTCGTCGCGGCCCATCCCGATGACGAGGATACCGCGCTCCTCGCCTGGCTCGTGCATCGCGAGCATGCCGACGCGGCCTACCTCTCGCTCACGCGCGGCGACGGTGGCCAGAATCTCATCGGCGACGAGCTGGGGGAGGCGTTAGGCGTCATCCGGACCGAGGAGCTGCTGGCCGCGCGACGGCTCGATGGAGCGACGCAGTACTTCACGCGCGCGTACGACTTCGGGTTCTCGAAGAGCGCCGAAGAGACCTACACGCACTGGCCGAAGGATTCCGTCCTCCGCGATGTCGTGACGGTGATTCGCGCGTACCGACCACACGTGGTCGTCGCCATCTTCAGCGGAACGCCGCGCGACGGGCACGGGCACCATCAGGTTTCGGGAATCCTCGCGCGTGAAGCGTACGATGCCGCCGCGGACACGGTACGCTTTCCCCGCGCCGTCACCGCCGGACACGGCGCGTGGCGTGCGTCGAAGCTCTACCTTGGCGCATATCAGTCGCGCGATCGCGCGACGGTGCGATTCAACGTCGGCGAGTACGACCCGTTGCTCGGTCGGTCATATTACGAGATCGCGATGGAATCGCGGTCCCAGCACAAATCGCAGGCGTTCGGCCGATTGCAGCGTCGCGGCTCGCAGCCGCATTGGCTCATGCTCGAGAAGACGAGCTCCGAGCCGGTGACCAATGGCGTCAGCGAGCGATCGCCCTTCGACGGAGTGGACACGACGTGGTCACGTCTTCGCCCCGCCGTCGCTCGCGTCTCTCGTGAGGCGGCGGCAGCGATCGACTCGCTGCCAGCGGCGGCGACGGCGGCGAGGGGCAGCCTGGACTTTCGTCGCCCCACGACTGTCGTCCCCGCGCTGGCGCGCGTGCATCGGCTGCTCTCGCGGGTACGCGACGCGCGTGTCCCCGATCCCGACGTCGACGCGTCCGTTCGGTCGGGCCTTGCGCGGGTGACCCGCGCCTTGATCGAGGCAACCGGCGTGGCCGTCGAGGCGACGGCCGAGCGGGCCGCGGTCGCGCAGGGAGACACCGTCCGTGTGGACGTGACCCTCCACGCGCGTGGCGATGTCCCCGTGACGGCGACGCGCGTGCGAATCGACGGGCCCGATGTGAGACCGGTCGAGATTCTCGTTGACGGTCGCGCGACCGTCATGCCCGACAGCTCGGCGTCGTGGCGCGGAACCGTGCGGGGCGCGCGGCTGACTCAGCCGTGGTGGCTCGCCTACGGCCGGCGCGGCGACGTCTTCGATGTTCCGCGCACGGAGATCGCGCAGGCCGAGAGTCAACGACCGACCGCTGCCGTCGCTCGTGTCGCGCTCGCGATCGATGGTGTGGCGTTCGACGCGGAGGCGCCGGTGGTCCACCGGCGTGCTGATCCGGTACGAGGCGATGTGCAGCGTCCGCTCGCCGTCGTGCCGCCGGTCGCGGTGACGCTCGAGCGAAGCGTCGAGTATGCTCGCGCCAACGCGCCCCTCGAGCGCGTCGAGCGCGTCGAGCTTCGCTCGGCCCTGACGACGCCCACCGATGTCACCGTCTCGCTTGCGGTCCCGGGAGGACTTGCCACGGAGGGTGCGAAACGGGCGACGCTCGCGCCGGGTGGAACGGAGGCCATGGAGTTCACGGTGCGCGGCGTGCCCCGCGCCGCACGCGTCGACCTGCGCGCCGTCGTCGAGGCGCGCGGTGAGCGGCTCCGCGAAGGGTACACGGAGATCGAATACGATCACATCACGCCGCAGCGGATGTATCGCGAAGCCGCGCTCGACTTGCAGGGCGTCGATGTCGCGCTCGCTCCGAACGTCCGGGTCGCGTACATCCCCGGGGCGGGCGATAACGTCGCTCCGATGCTGCGTCAGTTGGGCGTAGCCCTCACCGTCGTTCAGCCCGCCGCCGTCGCGACCACGGATTTCTCGTCGTACTCGACGGTAGTCGTCGGGACGCGCGCCTATGAATCGCACCCCGAGCTCATTCAGCACAACGCGCGATTGCTCGACTACGCACGTCGCGGCGGGACGCTCGTCGTCCAGTACGGTCAGTACGAGATGATGCGACCGGGGATGATGCCCTATCCTGTCACGATCAACAGACCCCACACGCGTGTGACGGTCGAGGGCGCGCCGGTCACATTCGTCGAGCCCGGACATCCGACGTTGCGGACACCGAATCGCATTGGGCCGGCGGACTTCGACGCGTGGATTCAGGAGCGCGCGCTGTACATGCCCGCGCAGTTCGACAGCGCGTACACCGCGCCGCTGGCGATGAACGATCCTGGCGAGCCACCCTCGCGTGGCGCGCTGCTCGTGGCTCCCTACGGGCGCGGGCTCTACGTGTACACGACGATGGCGTTTTTCCGACAGCTCCCCGCCGGGGTTCCGGGAGCCGCGCGGCTGTTCGTCAACCTGTTGAGCGCGAGAGCCGCCGAGGTGGAGAAGGTGACTCCGTGAGACGAGCCCTCGCGCTCCTGACCGTCGCGGTGCTGATGGCCTGCGGTGGGGATTCGGGGAAGACCGTTCTCACCGTGTATTCGCCACACGGCAAGGATCTTCTTCAGCATTACGAGTTGGGCTTCGAGGCCTCCGACTCTACCGTCGATGTCCAGTGGGTGGATATGGGCTCGCAGGAGATCCTCGATCGCCTGCGCGCGGAAGCGGCCAATCCGCAGGCGGACATCTGGTTCGGTGCGCCGGCGGAAATCTTCGAGCGGGCGGCGAAGGAAGGGCTGCTGCAGCCCTATCGGCCGACGTGGGCCGACGCCGTGCCTGACGAGGCACACGATGCGAATGACCTCTGGTACGGCACCTACCTGACGCCGGAGGTCATCGGATACAACTCGGACGCGGTCACGGCGGCCGAGGCGCCGAAGGACTGGGATGAGGTGCTCGATCCGAAGTGGCGCGGTCGCATCATCATCCGCGATCCCATCGCCTCGGGAACGATGCGCGCGATCTTCGGCGCGATCATCGCGCGTGAGCTGGCGCGCACAGGCTCGACGAGAGCGGGGTACGACTGGCTCCTGCGGCTCGATGCGAACACGAAGGAGTACACGCTCAACCCGACAATCCTCTATCAGAAGCTCGGACGCCAGGAGGGCGTCATCACGCTCTACAACATGCCCGACATGGCAACGTTGCAGCAGCGAACAAAGATGCCGGTGAGCTGGGTGGTGCCGGCGAGCGGCACGCCGGTGCTGGTCGAGGGGATCGCGATCGTGAAGGGGGCGAAGCACCCGGAGATCGCGAAGCGCTTCTACGAGTTCGTCACGTCGTCACCGTCGCTGATGACCGCCGCGGATGACTTCCTCCGGATTCCCGCTCGCACCGACCTGCCGGCTGATTCGCTCCCCGCCTGGATCCGTGATGCCAAGCGCACGATGAAGACGATGCCGGTGAGCCGGCAGCTGCTCGCCGATTCGCTCGACGTCTGGATGCGCTACTGGGACGCCAACATCCGGAATCGCGGCAAGCGCTCGTGACCGCCGCGGCGCTGTCGCTCGAGGGGGTGACGCGCCGCTTCGGCGGACCCGGCGGGACCCGCGCCGTCGATGCGCTCACGCTCGACGTGCAGCGCGGGGAGCTGCTCGCGCTGATCGGCGCGTCCGGCTCGGGCAAGACGACCACGCTTCGCATCATCGCGGGCCACGAGACGCCTGACGAGGGGCGCGTGCTCCTCGACGGCCGCGACATCACCGGGCTGCCACCGCGGCAACGCGGGTTCGGCATGGTCTTCCAGCACTACGCGCTTTTCCCCCACATGACGGTGGGAGAGAACGTCGCGTTCGGCCTCGAGGCCCGGGGTGTGTCGAAGCACGAACGCCGCGAGCGCGCCGAGCGCGCGCTGGCGAACGTTGGGCTCGGCGGGGCCGGGCCGCGGCAAGTGCAGTCGCTGTCCGGCGGCGAGCAGCAGCGCGTCGCGCTCGCGCGCGCTCTCATCATCGAGCCGAAGGTGCTGCTGCTCGATGAGCCGCTGTCGAACCTCGACCCGACGCTCCGCCGCACCACGCGCGACGAGCTGCGTGCCATGCTCCATCGCCTCGGCGTCACGGCCGTGTTCGTGACGCACGATCAGGAGGATGCATTCGCTGTCGCGGATCGAATCGCGTTGCTCGAGCGTGGCCGGCTGCTCCAGGTCGGACGACCCGAGGAGCTGTACGATCGCCCGGCCACGCGGTCGGTCGCCGAGTTCATTGGTCGCGCGACGCTCGTTCCGGCCCGCGTCGATGGCGATCGCGCGGTTGTCACCATTGGCGGCCGGTCCCGTGAAATCGGGGCGACCGTCGCGAGCAGCGCCGCGCGGAGCGACACGGCCCATGCCGTCTTGCGTCCGGATGCGCTCGAGATGGTGGAGGTCCCGGGCCCCGGTGACTGGCCGGGTACGATCGTCGAGCGGCGGTTCGCCGGCGCGCTGCTCGCCTATCGAGTGAAGCTGGCGGATGATCTCGAGGTCGAGGTACACACGACCGAGCGCGGTCGCGAGATCGGCGACTCGGTCGGTGTGCGCGTGGCGCGCGAGCCGGTGGCGGTCGTATGAGAAACGACTTCGGAACGCGGAACACGGATACGACGAAGCGCAAAACGCTGCGCTTTCCGGTCCCCGTTATCGATCCGATCGCGGGCACACGCGGTCCGTCCGCATTCCGCCTTCCGCATTCTCGCACGTATTTCCTCGCCGCCCCCGTCGTCGCGCTGCTCCTCTGGGCCGTCGTCTATCCGAACCTGTCGGTCATCATCGAGTCGTTCTCCGACGGCGCGCGGGCGTGGAAGGAGTTCTTCGCCAGCCCCGCCGATCGTGAGGCGGTCGTTTCGACGCTGATCGTGTCGGTCGGATCGGTGATCGCGGCGACGCTCATTGGCGTTCCGCTCGCATTCCTGCTGGCCCGCTTCGAGTTTCGAGGGCGCCGAACCCTGAGCGCGATCGCCACGCTTCCCGCGGCGCTACCTCCGCTCGTCGGTGTGGTCGCATTCATGTTTCTGTACGGCGAAAGCGGCATCGTCACGCGCGTCGTTCAGCGCGCGCTCGGCCTCGAGGGCGCACCGTGGTCGCTGACCGGGCTGTGGGCGATCATCTTCGTGCACGCGTACACGATGTACGTGTACGTCTTTCTGTTCGTGACCGCCGGCCTCGAGCGCATCGACACGACGCTCGACGAAGCCGCCGAAGGGCTTGGGGCATCGCGCCGCATGCGTCTCCGTCGCGTCACGTTGCCACTCCTGACGCCATCGATCGCCGGCGCCATGCTTCTCGTCTTCATGAGCGCGCTCGGCTCGTTTTCCGCGCCCTACGTATTCGGCGGTGGCATCCGCGTGCTCTCGACGCAGATCGTCGCGTCGAAGCTCAACGGCAACCTCGGTCTCGCGTACGCGGAGACGGCGGTGCTCGCCCTGGCCGCCGTCGCTGGTCTCGTCACCCTTCGCCAGTTCGAGCGACGCCGGAGCTACGCGATGGCCGGGAAGGGACGCCAGACGCGGGCGGTGGTGGCCTCGCCGGTCGTGCGCGCGCTCCTTCCATTCCTGGCGTTCGTGGCGGTCGCGATCCTGCTGTTGCCGCATGCGATGGTGGTGCTCGTCTCGTTCGCGCGCGATGGTGCATGGACGACGCAGGTGCTGCCACCCGAGTACACACTCGACAACTTCCGCCGCATGGCGACGGACCCGGCGCTCTGGGTCCCGATTCGGAACAGCGTGTCGATGGCGCTGATCGCGACCGCCGCGAACGTCGTCATCTGCTTTGTGGCCGCATACCTCATCGTGCTCAGGCGTTTTCCGGGGCGCCGGCTCCTCGAGCTGCTCGTCGCTCTGCCATGGGCGATTCCAGCGACCGCCATCGCGATCGGGCTCGCGTCGACGTTCAACCGCAACGACCCGCTCACCCTGCGGGTACTGCTCGTCGGCACGTTCTGGATTCTCCCGCTCGCGTATTTCGTTCGCGGCATTCCGCTCGTCGCGGCGGCGGTGGAAGGATCGCTCAAGCAAATGGATCCCTCACTGGAGGATGCCGCGCACGGACTCGGCGCGTCGTGGCTGATGGCGGTTCGGCGTGTCATTCTCCCGGCTGCGCGGCCTGGCCTCATCGCCGGCGCCCTCCTTGCCGCCGTTACCGCCGTCGGCGAGTTCGTCGCCAGCATCGTTCTCTACACGCACGCCAACCGCCCGATCGCGGTCGAGATCCTCGCGCAGTTGCGCAACCTCGCCTTCGGGACAGCCGCCGCCTACAGCGTCCTGCTGATCGGGCTGGTGTTGACGATCACACTTGTCGCGAGGTGGACGGAGGGCCGGCTTGCGCGGGGGAGGGTGGCGGTCGGGGCGTGATCCTACGGTCGGACGGCAAAGACATCAGATGTCGGATATCAGATTTCAGAATTCCGAAACGACCACGGGCAGCCGCGAATTGGCTGCCTACGGTTTTATCTGAGTTCTGAAATCTGAGATCTGACATCTGATGTCTTTGCCGTTCTACTCGGAACCCCTCGCTGCCCGAAAGAGCGAGTCGCGCGACACGCGCTCGAATTGCGGTGGTGATCCGGATGTCGAATCCCGCGGCCGCAGCAGCCATACGTCGCGATCGGGGTGCTCCGCCAGCAACAGCGTGTCCCGCTCGTGAAGATCGCGCGCATACACCGTGCTGTCCGCGCCGGCGAGCATGAGTGGCGTCAACAGCGTGAAGCCGCGTCGATCATCGGCGATGCGCTGGAGACAACGGGGAGTGTAGCGCGCACCGGGCAGCACGCGCTCGCTCACGTCGGGCGAAAGCGTGGACGGAATGACGCGCAGCGAATCCCTCATCAATGGCGCGAACGCGTCAGCGGCCGCCTGTCCACGCACTCCCTGACGCTCGAGACGGTCGAGCCCCTGCTCGAGCAGGCACGCATCGACCCGCGAGTACAGTCGTTCCGTCTGCGCTCTCGTGAGGCCGAGAGCCCAGAGACGCGCCACCAGCTGCGAGCCCCAGCTCTCGCGGACGAAGACGAGGCCGCGTCGAACTCCGGCGTCACGCGCCGC
>DASRHU010000114.1:0-3929 GCA_035650335.1 Gemmatimonadaceae bacterium
AAGGGGCTCTCATGGATCGGCGTCGTCGGCCCCGGCGTCATCGTCCTCGGGCTCTCGATAGGCAGCGGCGAGTTTCTCCTCGGCCCCACCGCGTTCGTCCGACATGGACTTACGCTCCTCTGGGTGACAATGGTCGCCGTCTTTCTTCAGACCGTGTTCAACATGGAAGCCGTACGCTATACACTCGCCACCGGCGAGCCCGCGTTCACGGGCTTCATGCGGACGCGGCCCGGCTCGACCTTCTGGGCATGGGTCTACTCCATTCTATACTTCCTCCAATCCGGCTGGCCGGCGTGGGCCGGCACCGCCGCGGGCGCGATTTTCTATCTCTTCGCCGGGCGACTCGCCGCGCCCGAGGATCGTGACGCCGTCTACCTCATCGGCGTCGGCGCGTTCCTCCTGACGATCTGCATCCTGCTCGTCGGCCGGCGGATCGAGCGCACCCTCGAGCTCCTCAACTGGGTCATGATCGTCTTCATCCTCGGCGGATTCTTTGCGCTCGCGCTGCTGTTCGTTCCGGGGCACACCTGGCTCGCCGCCGGAGCGGGACTCGTCGGCTTCGACATCGACACGCGCCGCTTCGCGTTCATTCCGTCCGGCGCCGACTTCTTCCTCCTCGGAGCATTCGCGGCGTACTCGGGGGCCGGCGGCGCCTTCAACCTCACGCTCGCCAGCTGGGCGCGCGACAAGGGCTACGGCATGGGCCAGGTCGCGGGCTATATCCCAGCCGCCGTCGGTGGAAAGAAGGTGCACCTCAGCCATACCGGCTTCTTCTTCGTCCCGACGGCGGAATCCATGGCGCGGTGGCGCGGATGGTGGCGTATCGTGCGCGCCGACCAGTGGGGAATCTTCTTCGTCGGCGCCCTGCTCGGGATGGTGCTTCCGGCGCTGCTGTACGTCACGTTCGTCTCCGCGGGAACCGACATTCGCGGACTCGGGATTGCCGCCACCCTCGCCCAGAGCATTCGCGGCCAGGCTGGCGCATTCCTCGGCGGAGCGGTCGCGTTCCTCGGCGCATGGATTCTGTTCAAGACCCAGCTCGACATCACTGAGGGAATGACCCGCGCCATCACCGACATGCTGTGGACCGGCAGCTCGCGGATTCGCGCCCGGCGAGGCGGCGATGTCCGCCGCGTGTACTACGGCGTCCTCGCCTCGATCGTGCTCTGGGGAATCATCGCCCTCAGACTCGCGCAGCCGATCGTCCTCCTCCAGCTCGGCGCCAACATGGCGGGGATCATCTTCGTCGTCAGCGCGCTCCACATTCTCTATGTGAATACCCGGCTGTTGTCGCCGGAGCTCCGGCCTCCTCTCTGGCGCCGGATCGCGCTCTTCGCGATGGCGCTCTTCTATGGAACGTTCGTGACGCTCTGGATCCGTAGTCTCGTGTGAACGCGCCGCATCGCTCCGATTCCGCCGCACCGGCGACACCGCTCGCTCCGCGCAACGTCGCGCAGTACGAGGAGGCGGCACGCGCGCTGCTGACTCCGGCGATCTACGACTATTACGCCGGCGGCGCCGAGGATGAGCTGACGCTTCGGTGGAACGAGGCGGCGTTCCGAAAGTTCGCTCTGCGCCCGCGAGTGCTCGTCGACGTAAGCCGGATCGACGCGTCGGTCGAGCTGTTAGGCGACCGACTCGCGTTTCCGGTGCTGCTCGCGCCGACCGCCTTCCAGCGTCTCGCGCACCCTGACGGCGAGCTCGCGACGGCGCGCGCCGCGGCGGCGGCCGGAACGGTGTTCGTCTCGAGCACCCTGTCGACGTTCACGATCGAGGAGATCGCGGCGGAGACGCAGCGGCTCTGGCTCCAGCTCTACGTCTTCCGCGATCGAGGCATTACCCGGTCGCTGGTAGAGCGCGCCGAGGCCGCCGGCTGCCGAGCGATCTCGCTGACGGTGACCGTGCCGGTTCAGGGAAACCGCGAGCGCGACGCGCACAACCGCTTCGCGCTTCCGCCGGGGATCGAGATGGCGAACTTCACCGGACTGCGTCAGTCGCGCTTTCCCGACGCAGATGCGTCGCGCCTGGGGGCGTTCATCGACCAGGAGTTCGATCCGTCGCTCTCCTGGAAGGACGTCGAGTGGCTTCGCTCGATCACGAGGGTTCCGATCGTGCTGAAGGGGATCATGGCGCCGGACGATGGCGTGCTCGCGGTCGAGCACGGCGCCGCGGCGGTGGTCGTCTCGAACCACGGTGGACGCCAGCTCGACAGTGGCGAGCCCACGCTGTTCGCGCTGCCTCGAATCGCGGATGCGATTGGCGGGAGAGTCCCTGTCCTGATGGACGGAGGAGTCCGTCGCGGGACCGACGTCGTGAAGGCGCTGTGTCTGGGCGCGACTGCGGTGTTGATCGCGCGCCCCTATCTGTGGGGACTCGCTGTCGGTGGGCAGCGCGGCGTGGCGGACGTGCTCGCGCTGCTGCGCGCCGAGGTGGAACGCACGCTCGCCCTGCTCGGCCGCCCGACGATTTCCGCGCTCGAGCGAAGCGCGATCGGACCGTCGCCGGACGCGTGATGGCGCCTCGTCCGATCCACACCTAACGACTTTTCTCGTGCGCTACTCCAGCCTCGCCCTCCCGATCGCCCTCCTGCTCACGCCGGACTGGAATGCTCACGCCCAGGATGCGACGATCTTCGCCAATGCGCAGCCGGCGCGATGGATCGCGCCCGCCCAGGTCCCCGGTGACAGCTTCACCGTCTTCCACGCACGGAGAACATTCGAGCTGGCCGCGGTACCGGCGCGCTTCGTCGTCCACGTCAGCGCGGACAACCGGTATCGACTGTACGTCAACGGCGTGCAGGTCTCGTCCGGACCGCAGCGATCCGACGTCGAGCACTGGCGCTACGAGACCCTCGACATCGCGTCGCACCTTCGCCCGGGACGCAACGTCATCGCCGCGCTGGTCTGGAACTGGGGCGCCGCGCGGCCGGTGGCGCAGCACAGCCACCGGACCGGGTTTCTCATGCAGGGGAATAGCGCAACGGAAGCCACGCGTGTGAACACTGGCGTGGGCTGGCGCTTACGTCTCGATTCGGCGTTCGCGCCCATCGTCATCACGACGGCCAGCATGGGGAACTACTACGCGGCCGCGCCGGGCGACTCGCTCGACGGCGCTCGATACCCCTGGGGATGGGAGCGTCCCGATTACGACGACCGCGCCTGGCTGCTCGTGTCCCCCGGAGCCGGCGCCATCAACCAGGCGCCACTCGCCGTTTTCGATGGATCCGGAGGCGGCGCCATCGTCGGACGGGCGAAGCGACGCGCCATGCCGCCCGGCGAGTACGGCGAGATCTCCGGCTGGCAGCTCGAGCCACGCTCCATCCCGCCCATGGAGGAGCGGATTCAGCGCCTTGCCCGCGTGCGACGTGCAACGGGCGTCACGCTACACGAGGGCTTCCTCCGCGGCGCCGGCGACCTCGTGATCCCGCCGCACACGCGCGCGTCTCTCGTGCTCGACCAGTCGCACACCACCAACGCGTACCCGGTGGTCGAGACGAGCGGAGGACGCGGCGGCAGCATCCGCCTAACATACGCTGAAGCGCTCGTCGACGCGCGGGGACAAAAGGGACATCGCGACGCAATCGAGGGGCGCGAGGTCCGAGGCGTCAAGGACGTCTTTCTCCCGGACGGGGGCATCCGCCGCCACTTCCAGACGCTCTACTGGCGGTCATTTCGCTACATCCAGCTCGACGTGGCCACGGCTGACGAGCCGCTTCGTGTCCACGACCTCCACGGCATCTTCACCGCGTATCCCTTCGTCGAGCGCGCACGGTTCGCCAGCGACCTGCCATGGCTCGCCGACATGTGGCGCATGAACTGGAACGGCGCGCGGATCGGCGCCTTCGAGACCTACATGGACACGCCCTACTGGGAGCAGCTCCAGTACGTCGGCGACACGCGCATTCAGGGTCTCATCTCGCTGTACGTCGC
>DASRHU010000115.1:0-4008 GCA_035650335.1 Gemmatimonadaceae bacterium
GTCGATGACGCGCATCATGATCGCGTCCGTGCGCCCTCCGATGTATCCGGCGATCGCGCCATACGTGGTGCCCACGGTGATCGACACGGCGACCGCCAGCAAGGCGATCGAGAGCGAGATGCGTGCGCCGTAGACGACGCGACTGAGGACATCGCGGCTGTAGATGTCGGTTCCGAAGGGATACGCCAGGCTGGGCGGGCGCGACGCGAGGGCAACGATGTCGAGCTGATGATTTGGATCGAATGGGGCGAGCAAGCGGGCGAGCAGGGCGACGGCGGCCACGAACAGAATGAACCCGAGCGCGAGCATCCCGCCTCGGTTTCGTCGGAGTCGATTGAACGCGGTGCCCCATGGACCGCCGTTCGTCCCGGCGCTCGCCCACGCTCGGGAGATGGCCGCGGTCGCCACGATCGCGACCGCCAGGGGCACCAGCCAGCTCGCCAGCGTCATGCGCTCATCGCTCGTGCTCCCTGAGGCGCGGATCGGCCGCCATGTACAGCAGGTCGGCCAGGAGGCTGCCTAACGTCACGAGCACGCTCCCGAGCACCACGATCGCCATCACCAGCGCGTGATCGCGCGCCGCGATCGCCCCGACCACGAGCCGCCCCATCCCCGGCCAGGCGAACACCTGCTCGATGAATACCGTCCCGCCCACGAGGTGCGGCAACGAGAGGCCAAGGAGCGTGATCACCGGGAGCAACGCGTTCCGCAGGATGTGCCGCCAGAGGACTGCCCGCTCGGGGAGCCCCTTCGCGCGCGCGGTCCGCACGAAGTCCTGCGTCGCGACGTCGAGGAGCGCGGCGCGCTGATAGCGGGCGATGATCGCGGCCGTCAGCAGGACGAGCGTGGCTGTCGGCAGAACGAGATGCGCGAGGCGGTCGCCCAGCTTCCCGGCGATGGACATGTAGTCGTACAGCACCGGGGTCGTCATCCCGGAAGTCGGGAAGATCGGCAGCCAGGACGCAAAGACCAGCATCGCCATGATGGCGAGCCAGAACTCGGGCATCGAGTAGAAGAACAACGTCCCCGCGCCTAACGCGCGATCCGCCACCGACCCCCGTCGCCCGGCGCGCACGACGCCGGTGGCGACGCCGAGGACGAACGCGCCGAGCAGGCCGACGCCCATGAGGAGCAGGGTACGCGGCACGGCCTCGGCGATGGCGTCGATCACCGGACGGCTCTGCGAGAACGACCATCCGAGGTCCCCGCGCGCGACGTTGCGCAGGTAGAGCACGTACTGCTCGTGCATTGGACGGTCGAGCCCCCAGCGCGCTCGCCACCGCTCGCGCACCTCCGGTGGGATGCGCGGATTGTCGATCATGTTGCTGAACGGGTCACCCGGTGCCAGCTGCACCAGCAGGAACGTGGCCGTCGCCGAGATCGCGACGATGACGACGGCCTGGAGCAGCCGGCGGGCGACCAGGGCCCGCATGCGCTACTGGGCTGCTGCCGGGCGCAGCCCGATGTTGTCGCGCGGGATGCGCTCGTTCCGCGGGATGTGCCACTCGTGAATCCGCGTCCACCAGGCGTCCGGGCGCATGGTCGCGACCTTGATCCGCCGGTGATGGCCGGCCGCATTCACCGGCTCATAGAGCCAGATCGCCGGAGCGTCGTTGATGATCGTCTCGTAGGCGCGATGGTAGTGCTGATTCGCGCGCTGCGCGTCCATCGATGAGGCCGCGCTGTCGACGTACGCGTCGAAGACCGGATTCTCGTACGACCCGAAGTTCACGCCATCCTTCACGGCGGCCATGCCCCACGTCTGGATGATGCTCGACGGCGTCGGATCGGTGCGCCAGGCCTGCATGGCGGCATCCCATCGCTTGCGCGCCAGGAGCTCCTGGAACGCGCGAATCTCCATGTGGTCGAGCTCGACTCGAGCGCCGACGGCGCGAAGCATTGCTTGCAAAAGAACCGAGAACTGCATTCGAGTCTGGCTGGACGTCGGCGCCGCGAGCGAGAACCGCAGCTGCCGCCCGCCCTTCTCGCGAATCCCATCGTTGTTCGTGTCGCGCCACCCGAGCGAATCGAGCAACCGCTTCGCGCCCTCGGGATCGTAGCCGATGGACGGCAGCGCCGTCGTATCCCCGAAGAGGTGCGCTCTCGGCAGAGGCCCGACGGCGACGAAGCCCAGGTCGCCGAGCACGTTCCTCACGGCCTTTTCCCGATCGACGGCCATCGACAGCGCCCGCCGAACGCCGGGATCGCCAAAGATCGGATGCGGGCGCGCGCTGTTTCGCGGATCGCGCAGGTTGAACCACACGAAACCATAGTCGAGCGAACCATACCGGGCCATCGAGAGATCGGGGTGCTTCTTGAGCTGCTCGATGTTTTCGGGCCGCAGATACTCGATGAAATCCGTCTCGCCCGTGAAAAATCGCGCCGCCGACGTGTTGAAGTCGGGCGCAATCGACCAGAGGATGCGATCGAGACTCGGTCGCCCGCGGTAGTGGTCGGTATTTGCCACGACCTCGACGACCGATCCGGGCTCCCACCGCGCGAACTTGAAGCGGCCGCTCCCCACCGGCGACCTCACGACAGGCGAGGTCGTGTACTCCGAGCGCTTCACCTGTCCGAGCCAATGCTCGGGGTGAATGCGGACCTGGAACGCCGCATCGAGGAACTGCTCCGGATACCGCTGCTTGTACCACACCACCGCGGTGAGCGAGTCGCGAACCGTGACCGAGTCGATACGGGAGAGCAGCGGCGCCACCGACGATCCCACTTCGGGATCCTTGTGAATGTCGAAGCTGAACGCCACGTCACGCGCGGTGACCGGCTTGCCGTCGTGCCACTTCGCGTTCGGGTGGATCTTGAACGCGATCGAGAGTGAATCGGTTGACCAGGTCCAGCTGTCGGCCAGCTCGGGGACGAACCCCCCGTCACCCCGCGTGTTCATCTCGTCACCGGGCTCGGCGAGACGCTCGAAGATGATGTCGGCCACCTGATTTCCCGCGGTGCTCGTCGTCGTGATGGGCAGCAGCGCGTCGGGCTCGGCGCCGACGCTGATGATCATGGTCCCGCCGGCGTCGCCGCTCCGCCGATCACCGGCGCGGCACGCGACGAAGGCACAGAGGACGAGGGCGAGAAGGGCGCGCGAGAGCATGGGCGGGTGGGTGATGGAAACGCGGCAACGATGGGTGGCGTCGCGACGCGACGTCAAGGCGAGAACGAGTGCGTCAGCGCCGCCACGTCCAGTCGGCGACGGCGTATCGGGTACGAATGAGTGATTGGACGTCGGTGAGCAACCCCTGGTCCGGGTCCAGTGGCGTCGGCGCCATTCCACCCTGGGTGCGCACCGCCTGAGCAAGAGCATTCGCGAACTCGTCGGTCGTCACCGCGCGGCCGGTAAGGGTGCGCAGAGTCGCTGGCGGAGGTGACGTCTCGCGGTCGTGGAGAAGCTCGTTGAGCAGATGCTGATCATTCTCGACCAGGATGGAGCCGTGTTGCAGAAAAGCATCTCCGTCACGCACCTGTGCGCTTCCAACGAGCTTGCGTCCCCCGGCAACCAGCTCGCCAGCCACGGGCGATTCGAAGCACGGCGCCACCCCGGGGCTCGGCGCGCGACCCGCTGCGGTCGCCTCGTGTGCGTCGACTCCGAGAGTGCGCAATGCTTCCAGCAGCAGACGATTGATCCTGCGATACGATTCGCCGAGGGAGCCGAAGCCCGAGACCGGACCGGCGACCGCGTATGTGATTTCGCGATGATGGAGGATGGCCCGCCCGCCGGTAGGGCGCCGAACGAACTCGATTCCTCGCGACTCGGCGAGACCGAGGTCGTACCACCCTCGCGCCGCCTGATTCCGTCCCAGGGAAACGGTGGGCCGCGACCATTCATACACGCGGTAGATCGTCGTCCCTGTTCGGCCCGCGCGCTGGAGCAGCGCCTCGTCCAGGGCCATGTTGGTCGCGCCATCGGCCGGCGGCGAGATCAGCATCGATGCGGGCTGCGCCGCCGTCGATGCGCGCGAGCGGGCGTGGGAAGCCAAACCGGTCGTGGATTCCATT
>DASRHU010000116.1:0-3633 GCA_035650335.1 Gemmatimonadaceae bacterium
TTCGAGGCGCACACCGACGTCGGTCGCGTTCGACACGCAGGATCCACGTCGTACGATCCCGAGCGACAGGAGTACGTGATCGCGGGCTCGGGTCAGAACATGTGGAACGACCGTGATGACTTTCACTTCGTGTGGAGGCGCCTGACGGGGAACTTCATTCTCTCCACGCGGGCGCGGTTCATCGGCGCGGGCGTCGATCCGCACCGGAAGATCGGCTGGAGCATTCGCCCGAAGCTCGAAACGAACAGCGCGCACGTGACGGCGGCGCTGCACGGCGATGGGCTCACGTCGCTCCAGTTCCGCCGGGCGACCGGTGCGATGACCGAGGAGGTCAAGTCGCGTGTCAGCCTGCCGGATGCCGACGCGGTGATCCAGCTCGAGCGGCGAGAGGGTGTCTACTTCATGTCGGTGGCGCGCTTCGGTGACACACTCGTCACGCAGGAGCTCACCGGCGTGGCGCTCCCCGACACCGTGTACGTCGGCCTGTTCGTCTGTGCGCACAACGACACGGTCGTCGAGCGCGGCACGTTCAGCAACGTGCGCATCACCATCCCGCCGACGCGGGACTTCGTTCCCTACCGCGATTACATCGGCAGTAATCTCGAGATCCTCGACGTCGCGGCCGGGAACGCCACGATCGTGCATCGATATCGAGGCTCGTTCCAGGCACCGAACTGGACAGCCGATGGCAAGGCGCTGATCTACAACCAGGAGGGGCGACTCTACCGCTTCGACCTCGCATCACGCTCGCCCGATCCGATCAACACCGGGTTTGCGACCGGCAACAACAACGATCACGTGCTTTCCTTCGATGGCCGGATGATGGGCATCAGCCATCACGCCGCCGAGGACGACGGCGCATCGATCATCTACACGCTGCCCGCGACCGGCGGTACGCCGACGCGCGTGACCGCGAAAGGACCGTCGTACCTTCACGGCTGGTCCCCCGACGGCCGGTGGCTCGTGTACACTGGCCAGCGACATGGGGAGCTCGACGTCTACAAGATTCCGGCCACCGGCGGCGAGGAGATACGCCTAACGACCACGAAGGGACTCGACGACGGCCCCGAGTTCACACCCGACGGCTCGTGGATCTACTTCAACTCGTCGCGCAGCGGGCGGATGCAGATCTGGCGCATGCGCCCGGATGGGAGCGGTCAGGAGCAGATCACGAACGACGGGTTCAACAACTGGTTCCCGCACATCTCGCCCGATGGCAGGTGGATCGTGTACCTCGCGTTCCCGCCCGACGTCGCCCCCGACGATCATCCCTTCTACAAGCACGTCCTGCTGCGATTGATGCCCATCGGTGGCGGGTCCGCTCGCGTCATCGCCTACGTTTACGGGGGACAGGGAACGATCAACGTTCCGTCGTGGTCGCCCGATGGAAAGCGACTCGCGTTCGTCAGCAACACGGCGATGCCGTAGTCGAGGGCGCCTGCTTCTGTTTCGTGGGATTGAAGGCCGAGGAACCGCGGATGGCCGCAGAAGGCCGCAGAACCTGCAGGGCGTCCCCGGCCTTCTGCGGCCATCTGCGGTTCCTCAAAGCTCGTCATCGCGCCAGCGGATCGGGCCGCAGCTGAAACTTCATCACCTTGCTCGTCGTCCCCTTCCCGCCCTCCATGTGAAAGGGTGCGCGCGTGCTGATGCTCGCCCACAGTCCGCGTCCCTTCCATCCCGCGTCAGGGTCATCGATGCGCCCATCGACCCACTTCGTGTAGAAGCCGAGTGGGTACGGGACGCGGAGGATGACCCACTCGCCGTCTTTGAGGATCAGCAGCCCTTCCGAGAGATTCCCCGTGTTGATCGGCAGGTTCTCGCCCAGACCGAACGTATTGAACTGGTCGACCCACGTGTAATAGCTCGCCTCGGTGCTCCCTGGATCGGTGACGCCCTGCATTTGCGGCAGCGGCTCGACGAAGAACGTCCAGCCTTCCGGGCAGTGCTGGCCGGTCGCGGCGGGACCGTTGAGCGGTCCCTTGCACTTCCGCCGATCGAAGCTGGCGAGGTGTCCGCTCGCCAGCGCCGCCCACACCACGCCGTTGCGATCGATGTCCATCCCGCGCGGAGAGAAGCCTTGAACGGGAGCGTTCGGGTTTCCCCAGGGGAGCTCGTACAGCTCCGCGAGCGCCGTCGCCGGCGGGTTCGCTCCCGGCACCAGGCGAATGATCGACCCCGGGAAACCTAACGACGATCCCCAGACCGACCCATCCGGCGCCGGCGCCACGGCGTAGAAGCCGGCGGCGACGCGCTTGTCCTTCATCGAATCGAGCGGGGCGTTGGGCTCCACGTACTCATCGCGCCTGCCGTTTCCGTTCGTATCGAGAATCAGCGCCGTCCACCCCTGCGAACGCTCCTCGTCGCCGGTTTCGTCGTACAGCTTCCTGTTCAACCAGCCGACGACCGGCCCGCCGCCGCTCGTCCACAGCGTGTGATTCGCGTCTTCGGCGAACATCAAATGGTGGGTGCTGAAGCAGGTGCTGATGTGCTTGATCTCCTTCGTTTTCGGATCGTAGACGGCGAGGTGCCGACCCGCGCGGTCCATCGGAAAGAGCCTTGCCGACGGATGATCCGATCCCGCCTTGCAGAACGCGGGGTTGTCCGGCGGACGAACGGTCGCGGTGATCCACACGCGACCCTGCTCATCGAACATCGGGTTGTGAACGTTGGCCTTGCTCGTCCAGATCGGCTCCTCGCCCCAGTACGGTGACCGCTGCGGCATCTCCGGACTCGTGGGCCGCGTGCTGGTGTCACGGACGGTAAGCGGAACGCGACTCGCCATGTGTCGCACCGGATCGAGCACCGGCAGATAATCCGCGCTCGCCTCGAGCGCACCGTAAAGCGGACCGTTGGCGTTCACCGTGGGCTTCCGCCGATCGGTGCCGACGAGGTCGTGGAGGTACGCCTTGGGGTCGGCCCAATCCCACTGCGTGATGACGACGTTGCGCTCGACCCCCCGCGGGCGCCGCGGCGCCGCGCTCGGCAGCTCCCCGCGCGCGATGCGATCGCTCCAGTCGGCGAACATCGCGAGCGCGCGTTGCCGGCCGAGCTGGTTGATTCCGCCGTTCATCGCCCCACCGGCCTGGCCGGACTGGATGCGACGATCCCAGGCGGCAATGGATGACGGATGCTTCCCCAGTGATGGCGGAAACTCCCGCGTCGCCTTGTTCCCCAACTGGTGACAGGCGAGGCAGCCACCCGATTTCACCACCCTCAACCACTGCGCCTGGCTGCGCATGTTCGGCGAGATGCCGTTCCCCTCGGGACCCGTCCCGGGAAACTCGCTCTTGTCCGGAATGCGTAGCATCGAGTACCAGTAGCCGGCCGGATAGTACTCCGCCGCCGCCCGCGCGTTAGGCGCGATGACCGCTCTGAGGTTGAGCGTCGTTCCCGGCCTCGCCTGCCGTTTCGGTGAATCGACGAGCCCATACCCACGCACCCACACGCTGTAGCGCGCCCTGGGGAGCTCGGGGATGACGTAGCGTCCTCGATCGTCAGTGACGACGATCTTCGCGAATTTCGTCGGCAGCTCCGACGTCTCGGCGATCACCCACACGCCCGCCTCGGGGCCGTTCGCGCTCGTGACGACTCCGGCGATGTCGTTCTCGGCGGCCTCCACGACCGGGCTCGCGT
>DASRHU010000117.1:0-5566 GCA_035650335.1 Gemmatimonadaceae bacterium
CCGAGTGGCAACAATGCCAACTACGGTGAGCGCCTGAATTTCCCGCATTCCGGAAGCCCCTTCGGCTGCTGCGGCTTCCATCAGCCGTCGCAGAACCTCGTGAACTTCTTTGCCGTCGATGCCGCGGGCCTTCCGCTGGCGATAACCGATGCGGGCTGGAACGCCCGCAACACCAACTTGTCGGCTTCGGCATCGGCGGCTCTCGCGCTGGATCCGCGGCTGGACTGGACCGTTGGTCGTGACGGCGTGCCATACAAGGACTGGGGACTGCATCAGCCGGGATGGATCAGATCGCCCGCGTACGGAGGCCCGTACAGCCCGAAGAAGAACATCCACGAGAAGGCCAGTGGTGCCGAGAGCAGCGTCGGGTGGGTGCCGACGCAGCTCAATTCCGTGAACATCCACCTGTTCCGGTACGCCGACCTTCTGCTGATGCTCGCCGAGGCCGAGGTCGAGGCCGGAACGCTGCCGAACGCGCTCGCGCTGGTGAATCGGGTTCGCGCTCGCGCGGCGGTCCGCGCGCAGGGGCCGGGAACAGCTCGCGCGAACATCGCCGTTCCGATCAACGACCCCTCCATCACCTGGGCGGTCTACCGGGTCGGTCAGTATCCGGCCTTCCCAACCCAGGCCTACGCGCGCACGGCCGTTCGTTACGAGCGTCGCCTGGAGCTCGCCATGGAGGGGCAGCGGTTCTTCGATCTGAAGCGGTGGCAGATCGCCGACCAGGTCCTCAACGAATACGTGGCGATCGAGAAGACCAGGCGGCCCTATCTGACCGCCGCGCAGACGTTCGCGGCGAGACACTACCTGTATCCCATTCCCGCCATTCAGATCGAGCTGAGCAAGGTAGACGGGCAGGAGCGGCTGACACAGAACACCGGGTGGTAATCGCCGAAGGGCGGCGCTGGCGCAATCCGGCCAGCGCCGCCTAACGGCGCCTGATCGCGAACGCCTGGAGCGAATCGCCGGTATTGGCGACGAGCACCGCGTTCCCGGTCGCCGTGCGCACGAGCGCCAGCGCCGCGACGTTCAGCGGCGCGAGGAAGCCGCTTTCCCGCGAAGAAACGGGCGCGAAGTTCCCCCGCCCATCGCCTCTGAGCCAAAGCCCGGTGCCCGCGTCCGCCCTCGGCGTGTTCGGCTCGGTGTCGTAGAGGTTCCCCGCCACCACCAGATCGAGGTGGCCATCGCCATCCACGTCGTGCGCGATGATGCCGCGGATCGGTGCAATCTGCGCGAG
The DNA here is from genome assembly GCA_035650335.1 of Gemmatimonadaceae bacterium. Taxonomy (GTDB): domain Bacteria; phylum Gemmatimonadota; class Gemmatimonadetes; order Gemmatimonadales; family Gemmatimonadaceae; genus JAICNG01. Next base: position 1,238 of record DASRHU010000117.1, read on the forward strand.
ATTGGGGAGCGGTGAGGGGGTGAACTTGCCGCTACCATCGTTCCGGAGATACAGGCTCGCGAACGTGTCCGCCTGATAGTGCAGCGCTCGCTTCAGCTCGTCGTTAGGGAACAGCTCGCGCATGGACGCCTTCGCGAACGACTCGTAGCTCCGGAATCGCAGGCCGAAGGAGTAGATCTCCCGCTCGAGCTGCGCGCGCCCGGCGATCGGATACTCAGCTCCGTCGATCTCGGTCGTGAGCAGGATCCCCGTCGTGCGGTTGCCGGTGAAGTCGGCGGCGTAGAGGCCGAACCTGCTCTCCGGCGCCGTCGCGTACAAGTGATTCAACCCGAGATTCCCGGCGACGAGATCGGCATCCCCGTCACCATCGAAGTCACCGGCGGCGATGCTGTACCACCATCCCCGCGACCGCGGTACGCCGCTCGACTGCGTGACGTTGCGGAAACGCGCTCCCTCGTTTCGGTAGAGCTCGATAGGCATCCATTCGCCGACAGTGATGAGGTCGAGCCGACGGTCGCCATCGAAATCCACCCAGACGGCGTCGGTGATCATCCCTTTCTCACCGGCCAGCTCTGGCGCCGCCTGCGCGGTGACGTCGACAAACCGGCCACCTTCGTTGCGCAGGAGGTAGCTCCTCGCCGGCAGCGGATACGCGCGCGGCGTCAACCGTCCGCCGACGAAGAGATCCGGGCGCCCATCGCCGGTGAAGTCGCCTGCGCGAACCGCCGCGGTGCTGGTGAGCATCGGCGGAAGCGCCGTCGTGTCCTTCGCGAACGTGCCGCCTCCGCGGTTGATGTAGAGCCGGTCCTGAAGCGACGCCGAGGTGGGGGCGGGGTGATATCCGCCGCTCGCGACGTAGAGGTCGAGCCGGCGGTCTCCGTTCGCGTCGAACAGGAGCGCGCCCCAGTCCGACGAGGCGGCGTCGGTCTCCGAGGGTTGATCCTGTGCGGGGTTGAAGCGCCCGTCCCTGCCCTGGATGAAGAGCCGGCCGGCCACGCCGCCGCCCCCGCCTACGAAGACATCCTCGAGGCCATCGTCGGTGACGTCACCGACGGCAAGGGGTGGCCCCTGTCGAGAGACCATGTATGGCAGGAGGGGCTGCACGCTGTAGTCGACGAGCGTCCCGGCGGAATGTCGATACGTCAGGCCGCTCGACTCGAGCGGCTCGAACGTGGGGGCACGCATCGTTAGGGCGGGTGAGGCGGGACTCTCCGTCCGCCGCGCATCCGCCTGTCGCACCGTCACGAGGCGATCGCCACTCACGTCCGTAAGGATCTGACGCCGGCCATCGGGCCAGCGCACTTGGAGTGTGTCCGCGCGAATCGCCGCGCCGAGGCCGAAGTGCACGCGGTCGTCCACGCTGGACATGAATCCCCGGTATGGCGACGCGTAGATGTGCTGCTTCTCCCCACCGGCGGTGAGGGTGAGCTCGGCTCCCACGCCGCGGACGTTGGACGAGTCCCCAACGAGCCTGACCTGGAGGTAGTGGTGTGCGCCATCGCCAGAGCCGGCGTTCCGGTAGATGAATGCCGGTGCGTCGATGTTGTTCACGACGAGGTCGAGGGTGCCGTTGTTGTCGAGGTCGGCGTACGCCGCTCCGTAGGAGAAGCTTCGCCGCTCGAGCCCCCACGCCTTCGTCACGTCGGCGAAGGTCAGGTCGCCCGAGTTGCGGAAGATGTAGTTAGGCTCCTCGTACCCACCGAGCGCCGCGAGAATGTCCAGCCCTGGGCGGCGGGATGCGCTATCGTACCCGGCGCGGCGAAGCGCGAACATGGCGGTCTGGTAATCGAGATCGTTCACGGCCTTGGGGTAGCCGTTGGTGATCCAGATGTCCTTGTGGCCATCGTTGTCGAGATCGGCGAAGAGCGCGCTCCAGCTCCAGTCGGTGGCGGCGACTCCGGCGAGATAGGCGACGTCGCTGAACACGAGGTCGCCGCTGGTCGTGACGCCGTTGCTCAGCTGTAGCGTGTTGGCGGAAAAATCATCGCGAAATCCACGGCCGCGCGATTGCAGCATGCGGCCGTACGTCATGAATCCGCTCATCCGTTTGCGGCGGGTGAGAGAATGCGGCATCATGTCCGCCTGGAGGATGTCGGGCCAGCTGTCGTTGTTGTAGTCGGCGATGTCCACGCCCATTCCCGCGAAGCTGGTGTGCTTGAGCCAGCGCCCCGCCTTGTCGGTGAACGTGCCGTCCCCGTTGTTGATGTAGAGGACGTCGTTGGGAGTGGCATCGTTCGACACGTAGATGTCGGGCCATCCATCGCGGTTCAGGTCCGCCACGACGATCCCCAGCCCGTAGCCGACGTCGCGCAGAATGCCCGCGCGGTCCGAGACGTCGTTGAACCTCCCCTGACAATCGTTCCGGTAGAGCACGTTGTGGCTTCCGGGTGTGTCACCGCGTTTGCCGGTGGGGTGTCGCACGTCTTCGGCGCGCGAAAAGTCCTGCGGGGAGTTGTTGAGCAGAAAGAGGTCGAGACACCCGTCGCGATCGTAATCGAGAAAGACGCTGTGTGTCGTGAAGCTCGGGTCGGCAATCCCGTAGCGAGCGGCGGCCTCGGTGAACGTCCGGTCGCCATTGTTGAGGAACAGCAAATTCTGGCGGTCTTGCGGGCTCGACCATTCGGGACCCGAGACGGAGACGTAGATGTCGAGGTGCCCGTCGTCGTTGATGTCCACCATCGTGGCGCCGGTGGCCCACCGGGTCGTGGTGACGCCGGCCCGCTCGGTAATGTCGTCGAACCGCATCTCTCCCTTGTTCAGGTACAGGCGGCTCGAGACCATGTTGCCGGCGAAGAAGAGGTCGGACAATCCATCGTTGTCGATGTCGCCGACGGCCACGCCAGCACCGTTGTAGATGTAGACGTCGGTCTGGATGTTGACCGAGTCGCTGGTCGTGATCGTATTGGCGAAGGTGACGCCCGTCTCGCTCGGGGCGAGAAGCTCGAAGCGGGGGCTACCGCGCTCTCCGGACGGACAGCCGCCTAACCAGAGCAGCGGAATCACGAGCGCCGCACGCGCCGGGCGGCTCATGCCCGACGCGTGCCCGCTCGAGGAGGCAGGGTGATTACCGCCCGGGCTCGCCGTACTGTTTCCAGGCGCCGACGGCCTCCGCGGACCGCCCTTTCGGAATGGTGAGCGATGTCCATTCGCCCGAGGCAAAGTGGCGCGCGAGATAGACGATCTGGCCGACGTGATAGGCGGTGTGCGCCAGCGAGCGGTTCAATGCTTCGGTCACGAGGAGCTTCTCGCCGCGGATCGTGATCGTGCGGCCGAGGTCCTCCGGCGTCAGCGCCTCGACGCTTCCGAGCACGATCGCCCACCCCTCGTTCCACCAGCGCAGAATCTCCTCGCGTGTGACGAGCTCCTCCACCTCGAACTCGGTATCCCGCTTGCGATCGGGCTTTTCGCCGTCGGTGGTCAGAAAGTCGCGAAAGCGCGACCGAAGATTCCCGCCCACGTGTTTCACGATGACGGCGATGCTGTTGGAGTCGGCATCCAGTTGTCGGTGCAGATCGTTGTCCGACTTGACCTGCGCGATTGAGCGCTCGCCGAGATCCTTGTACACGCGGTATGTGTGAACGAGGGAGCGCAAGTGCGCGGTGGCAAGAGAGGTGTCCATGGGCTTGCTGGAAGGTAGTGGACTGATTCTATGGTTCGGCTCGCAGCCCTGGGGGCCGCAGATGAACGCAGAAGGACGCAGAAACGTCAACGGCGACGGCAAAAGGCGCTACCACGGATTCCACAAAAGATGGAACGCCAAAAACGGCACGGATTGACGGTAACGGCAAGGAGCCTTTGGAACTGCAACAGAAACCACTCGGGAACGATCGAACCGGCAACTTACCGTGACCTTGACCCGATAGTTTTCCACAAAGCTTTCGCAGTTGCGGTTGCCGTATCCGTGTAGTGTTACCGTGATAACGCCTTTCCCTTTGAAGTTTCTGCGTCCATCTGCGTCATCTGCGGCCCCAAACGCGGGCCAGCCGAAACACATAAGCACGCGGTCTCTACCAGGGAATCTGCGGCGAGCGATAAAAGTTCACGCCGAGGTAGTTCCACCGCGGGGCGTGCCCGGCAATGCGTGCGCGGAAGCTCTCCCAGTTCCGACTTGACTGCGGGGTCCAGGCCACCTCAGCGAGCGCGGGAAGGCGCGGCATCGCGAGGTACTGCACGGCGGTGATGTTTCGGAGCGTCTCGCTCCAGAACGGCCCCTCGACACCGACGATCTCGTTCTCCGTGGCCCCGGGCTGAAATGTCGCCGGGTCCCAGTTGTACACGTCGGCGACCTCGATGAGCGCCGCCCACTTGAGTCCGAGCTCGGTCGCCTCC
>DASRHU010000118.1:0-48048 GCA_035650335.1 Gemmatimonadaceae bacterium
TCCTACATCGAGCATGGTGGCGCAAGTCCGCGCGCGTCGCACTCCGCTGCCGGAATGAGCATGTGCGGATGCACCACGTCTCCCGCGCGGTCCAGCGGCAGCGTGTTGATCCGGTTGTAGCGCCGCGCATCGACCCACCGCACGCCCTGGCTGAACATCAGCGAGTAGAGGCGATTGTAGAGAAGCTCGGTGACGAACGCATCGTTCGAGCTCGCGGTCGTAAGCGTCGTTGGGCCGAGCCCGCCCGCGTGCTGCCGGATCAGGTTCAGGTCGGCGATCGCTCCCGCCTTGTCGTTCGTATTCCAGCGAATCTCGGCGCGGAGCAGAAGCAGCTCCTCGTTGGTGATCCACGGAATGTCTGCGCCGGTGTTCGACACCGCCGGATTGGTGGTGCTGTTATAGAGGATCGGCTTGTGACTCGCGGTCACGTTGTTGAACGTGCGCGGTGCCGCGGCGGCCCTCGTCTTCGTCGTCAGGCGGAGATCCGGCTCTCCACCGGGGCGAAGCTGCGCGCCGGTAACGATCGACTGGTGCACCCAGTAGCGGTTGGCGGTGAGCGCCTCGGTGACCGGGTTTGACAGCTCGCCCCCAGCGCCGGTGTAGCCGTAGTACACACCGAGTGACAGCGAGGCAGGCAGGTTGGCATCAGTGATGAACGACTCGGACAGCGCCGTCGCCGCCTCCGCCCAGCACGCGGTGCACGCGTTGAACGTCGCCCTGTGCACCAGGACCTTGGCCGCGAGAGCGCGGTTGAACTGGGCGAACGTGGTCGGGGTCGTGAACCCGGTGTACCCCGGCACGAAGGAGAACGGGAACGCCGCCCCGCCAGCCTCGAGGTCCGCCAACGCCTCGTTGAGCAGCGCCGATACCGCTTCCATCGCCGCCGCCGAGGTGACGAGCGGCGCCGGAGGATCCGTAATGGGGCGATCGGTGTCGATCGGCAAGCCGGTCGGGCCACTGCGCACAGCCAGCTTGTGAAGGTGCCAGGCCTTCAGCGTCTTGGCCAATCCAGCCGATGCCCGCTTTTCCGCTGCTGTCAACTCAATGCTGTTCTCGAGCGCCGTTAGGTACGTATGGATCGTACGGATGGCGCCGTACTTTCCCCCCCAGACGCCGCCGGCCCGGCCACCCGGATCCTGCGGTCCGCTCATCTCCTCGCCGGTCTCGCGTGGATCATTGCCAAGAAGATTGAGGAGCTCGCGACCGTAGATCCCCCACTGCTGAATCTCGCCAGCGAGGTCATTGAACGCCTCGATCTGGATGCCGATCGCGGTGCGGGCCAGCACGGCCCTCGATGGCGCACCGGTCAACTGGTCCGCCGTCGGGGCGTTCAGGTTTCGAACGTCGAAGTCTCGACACGAGGGTATCACGAGCAACGCCAGCGCCGCGGCAATCGCCGCCGGGCGCACTCTCGCACGGGGAGCTTTTGCTCCGTTGTGTGGTGTCATCGCGGTATTCATCAGAACCCCAGTGAAATATCGAGGAAGAAGCTGCGGCTTGGCGGATAGGGCGCGACATCGAGGTTGTTACGAACCGAGGCAAAGGCCAGGTTCGCGACTTCGGGGTCGAGACCGCTGTACTTCTGGTAGGTCAGAAGATTGCGCCCCGTGAGACTGATCCGGGCACTCTCGAGCCCGACGCGTGTCCGCTCGAGCCACGATGCCGGGAGCGCAACACCTACGCTGAGCTCGCGGAGCTTCAGGAAGGTGGCGTCCTCGATGTACGGCGTCATGACGCCGTTGTCGTAGCCGCGCATGCGGTACTCCCAGTCCGCCGAGCCGAAGTCGGCCGCCGTTTCGGCATCGTCGTACAGGAACTGCGTCAGGTTGATGATGTCGCCACCGTGCTGATAGTCCAGCACGACGTTCAGCGTGAACGCCTTGTAGGAAATGTCGTTCGTTAGGCCCATGCGGAAGTCAGGCGCGGTGTCTCCGAGCTTCACGTTCGAGGGCGTCGGACCGCCGTCCGGAGCGAAGTCCCGACCGATGATTTGTGTCATCGGCTGGCCGACCTGTACGAACGTGACGCCGAGTCCGCCGAAACCGGAAAGGGGCGGCCGGAACGGCGGAAGTCCCGCAAGGTCCTTCACCTCATTGCTGTACTTGGTGAAGGTCGCGCGCGACACCCACAGAATGTCGGCCGCCTGAATCGGCGTCACGCCGACCGCGACCTCGATCCCACGATTCTCCACCTTGCCGCCGTTGAAGACCTGACTCGTGAAGCCCGTCGACGGCGCCGGAACCCGACTCAGGAGCAGGTTCGTGGTGTTACGCGTGAACCCGGTGAGCTCCCAGGTCAGCCGGCCATCCATCGCGATGCCATCGATGCCGACTTCGATCTCCTTCACGCGCTCCGGACTCACGATTGGACTGCCGGAGGTACTGGACACCGTGAAGCCTTTCAGTCCGCCCAGCTGTGGAGTGGCGAGCGTCGTGAATTTCTGGCCGAACACCGGCAGGTTACCCGTTTCACCATAAGCGACCCGAGGCTTGATCTCGCTGCCCTCGCCGAGCAGGCCGAGAAGGCGGTACGAGCCGGAAACCTTGGGGAAGACGTGGTACTCGTCGATGTCCCCGTTCATGCTGCTGCGCTCGGCCCGCAGACCTGCCTGCAGCAACAGCAACTCGTCGAGCAGGCGGACCTCCTCCTGCGCATACACGGCGAATGTGCGTTCCTGCGTCAGGTCCTCCGCGGGGGTCACGATCGTCCCCTGATCGACGTTGCGCTGACCAGGAACGAGGTCGTTGGCCGTGATTCGGCTGACCTTGAGTTGTCTGTCTTCGTACTGGATTCCAACGGACGTGTTGAGCGACCAGCTGCCGGACGGCCGGTAGCTGTGAATCGCATTGAGGTTCCAGTTGAACAGTTGACTCCGGCCATCTCCCTCGATCGCGGTGCCTGGCAGGTTCTGCGAACGCTCGAAGAACAAGTCCGGCGGGGTCCAGAGCTCGTTGTTCTGCTGGAAGACGTCGATTCCAGCGCTGCCCACCAGGCGCAGGCCATGCGAGCCCGTGGCGAGCGCGTCGAAGTTGAGCGTCGCGCCGCCGGTGAACCGGTTCGTCTCCTCGTGATTCTCGGAGCGTTCGACGAGCTGCACCGAATTGGCGTCGATGCCCCAGTCCGGCTCGAGCAGGTTGCCCTGCGCGTCCCGCGCGCCCAGATCGACGAAGCTCGGCGTGTACGCGAACGCGTAGCCGTGACAGGCGTAGTTGTTACAGTTGTTGTTCCAGCCGCGATCGTGTTCCGATCGATTGTAGGACGACGTCACTCGCAGATCGGCGCGATCACTCAGCGTCTGACTGACGTTGACGCGCAGCGCCTGGCGACCGAATCCCGTACCGAGCTCGATGCCCTGGTCGCGCTTCCAGGTGCCCCCGATGAAATAGCGTGTCGTCTCGGTGCCGCCGCTGACGTCGAGGTTCGTTTCGTGCGACAGGTCATCGTTGCTGAAGATCTTCTCGTAATGATTGAAATACGGGTTCGGATTCCCGTCGAACCAGTGCGCGACGTCATCCCCGTATTTGTCGACGGCATCGGCAAGCGTCCACCGGCGGCTCTCGAGCACCTTCGCCGGCTTGAACACTCCCACGCGTTGCCGCAGGTTCACGCGGGCCGGGCCGCGCTCTCCGCGCTTCGTCGTGATGATGACGACTCCGTTCGCCGCCTTTGACCCGTAGATCGATGATGCGGCGGCGCCCTTCAGGATCTCGATGCTTTCCACGTCAGCCGGGTTGATGTCGGCAACGCGGTTCACCGGATCATCCTCGGCGGTGGCGAACGCCGCGGCGGTGATGGTGCCGCGCCCGCTGGAGATCTTGTCGTTGGAATAGATGATTCCATCCACGACGAAGAGTGGATCGAACGAGCCGAGGATGGTGTTGTTACCGCGGATCTGCATCTGGATTCCGCCGCCAGGGGCACCGGAGTTCGACTGCAGATTCACGCCGGTGATCTTCCCGATCAGACCATTCTCGATCGTCGGCGCGGCCACGGCGTTCAGCGCATCTCCCGAGACATATGCCACCGCCGTGGTCGCACTGCGACGTTCCACCGTCGTCGCCTGACCGGTGACGACGACGCCCTCGAGCTGCAGCACGTCCTTCTCGAGACCGAAGTCGACCGTGTTCTGGTCGGGTGGCAGCGTCCTCGTGGACCGCTTGTACCCGATGTAGCGAGCGGTGACGGCGACTTGTCCCGACGGCACGGTGAGCCGGAACCGGCCCTCCGGACCTGTCAGAGTCGCCAGCGTGGTACCTTCGACCGATACCGTCGCGCCAATCAGCGGCACGGAACTGCCCGCGACTGTCACGGCACCGGAGATCTCGCGCGTCTGGCTCAATGCCACTTGCGGCAGCATGAGCAGCACGGCGAACGCGAATACCGACAGACTTCTCCGCACAGGGCCTCCGAGGAAAAGAGGGAACAAGCGCGGCCCGAGAGGGCGCGCAGGTGGGTGCCCTAAGGTGCCAGCGGTTAGCGCAGTGTCAAGAGGACGTGTAAGGCGTGTTGGGACGAAGTCGCGCAGATGTTAGCGTCTCGTCCCAGTCGTCGCGGCTGTGTTCGACCGGCTATGGACCCTGCAGCAGATACTGCTCCGCGTACCGCGTGATCGAGTCGTCGATCACGCGCATCGCCTTCTCGCTCTTCTCCCAGCCGACGGTCTGCACACGCCGGCCCTCGAGGTCCTTGTAGATGTGGAAGAAGTGCTCGACTTCCTTCAGGTAGTGCTGAGGGATGTCGGCGATATCGAAGTACTCGCCGTAGTACGGGTCGTTGGATGGCACGGCGAGAATCTTGTCGTCAGGCTCGCCGCGATCGAGCATCATCAGCACACCGATCGGGCGCGCGTCGATCTGGCAACCAGGAAACGTCGGCTCGTTGACGAGCACGAGGATGTCGCACGGATCGCCATCTTCGTGGAGCGTGCGCGGGATGAAACCGTAATCGCCCGGATAGTGCACGGCCGAATACAGTACGCGGTCGAGACGCAGAAGTCCCGACTCCTTGTCCAGCTCGTACTTGTTTCGGCTTCCCGATGGAATCTCGATCACCGCCGTCACTTCCTCCGGAGGATGCTTTCCCGGAGGAAGGTCGCGCCACGGATGAATCACGTCGTGACGCGCTCCATCGTCCCCTTGTACACCATTGGCGCTTCGCTCACGCCGAAGTTCTCGGCGGCGAGCGCGGCGATGCGCGCCAGCTCTTGCTCGGTGAGATCCGGCCGCTCGATCGCTCCCGCGAACTCGGCAAGCTGCTCGGCGTCGTAGACGTTCGGGAGCGTCGTGACGACGCGCGGCTCGGCGAGCAGCCACTTGAGCGCGGCCTGCCCGAGCGTCATCCGCGTGGTGAGAAAGTCGAGCGTACGGATCTTCTCGAGACCGTTCACGAGCCACGAGCGCGGCCGGTGACGACGATGGTCGTTCTCCGGGAATACCGTGTCCTCGGTGTATTTCCCCTCGAGCATCCCCGACGCGTGCGTGACGCGAATGTTGAACACGCAGTCCGGCGCGTGCGCGCGGGCCGCCTCGATCATTGCGGTGCCCGGATGCTGCTCGAGGATGTTCCAGATCATCTGGATCGTGTGGATGTCCGGCTCCCGCTCGAGGAGCTCGACCGTCTCGTAGAGCCAGCCGATCGCCGGACCGAACGCGGCGCCCCACGCGCGGATCTTCCCTTCCCGCCGCAGCTCGCGGAGCGTGTCCCAGATCGCCCGGTCGCGCACGTGCTCCATCTTCACGTTGTGCAGCTGCAGCACGTCGATGTAGTCGGTGTCGAGCCGCCGCAGACACTGCTCCACCGCGAAGCGCATGTACTCGCGATCGAAGCGCTGCGGGAGCTCGCTCTGGCCGCGGCGTGTCGCACGCGCCTGCGCATCGTAGATGTCGTAGCCGATCTTCGTCCCGATCACGATCTCCGCGCGGCGCCCGCGAAACGCCTCGGCGAGCTGCCGCTCGCTTCGACCGTCACCATACGTGTCGGCCGCATCGAAGAACGTGACGCCGTGCTCATCGAGCGCCCGGCGCAGGAGCGCGACCGCCTCGGCGTCGGACTTCTCGCCCCACCAACCGGTGGAGAGGGTCCAGAGCCCGAGGCCCAGCTCGCTGACTGTGATTTCTGTATTCGGGAAGCGACGGTAGCGCATAGATGCATCCTAACGGCAAAGACGTCAGAGCTCAGAATTCAGATCTCAGATTTCAGTGTCGTCACCTCGACGACCTCGACCACCTTGACGACCTTGACGACCTTGGGGCGACCTCACTCCCTCAAGCGCCGCGCCGCCTCCACGGCGAAGTACGTCACGATCACGTCGGCGCCCGCGCGGCGGATGCCGAGCAGCGACTCCATCATCACGCGGTCGCCATCGATCCAGCCGCGGTCGGCCGCCGCCTGAATCATAGCGTATTCACCACTGACCTGATACGCGGCCACCGGGTGGCCGGTCTCGTGCTTGATGCGGGTGACGATGTCCAGATACGGGCCCGCCGGCTTCACCATCACGATGTCCGCGCCCTCGTTGATGTCGAGCTTCGCCTCGCGTACCGCCTCATCGACATTCGCCGGATCCATCTGGTATCCACGACGGTCGCCGCTCCGCGGCGTGGACTCCGCCGCCTCACGAAATGGCCCGTAGAGCGCCGAAGCGAACTTGGCCGCATAGGACAGGATCGCGGTGTCGCGGTACGCCTCCGAGTCGAGCGCCTCACGAATCGCGCCCACGCGGCCATCCATCATGTCGCTCGGCGCCACGATGTCGGCGCCTGCCCCGGCGAACGACAGAGCGGACCGCGCGAGAAGCGGCAGCGTCGCATCGTTGTCGACCTGGCCGTCGCGCAGAATGCCGCAATGCCCGTGATCCGTGTACTCACAGAGGCAGACGTCGGCGATCCGAACGAGATCCGGAATCTCGCGCTGAAGCGCGCGCAAGGCCGACTGCACCGGCCCCTGCTCGTCCCACGCCGAAGAGCCGCTGGAATCCTTGCGCTCGGGGATGCCGAAGAGGATGACACCGCCTACGCCAGCGTTGGCCGCTCGCTCCGCGTCGCGCAGCATTTCATCCACGGACGTTTGCGCGACGCCGGGCATGGCCTCGATCGCACGACGCACGCCGCTCCCGGCGCGTACGAAGAGCGGTAGGACCAGCTGCGCGGGATGGAGATGCGTCTCGCGAACGAGCGCGCGCAGCGCGACCGTGCGGCGAAGGCGCCTCGGGCGGTAGGCGGGAAACGTCGGCATCGACGATGAGTCCTATTCCGGCGCCGGCACGGGGACTTTCGATTCCGCGCGCAGTCGCTCGAGCACGTATCGTCCCCCGCGCGAGAGGATGTCGTACGCCACCCGCTTGCCGGCGCCTTCCGGATTCTCCGGATCGATCGGCGCATGACCACGCACCATATGCGTGCCACGCGGGTCGGCGATGAAGGCGTGAAGCACGAGCTCATTCGCATCCTGCATCGCCAGCGTTCCGATCGGCACCTGACATCCGCCCTCCATCTCGGCCAGGCATGCGCGCTCCGCGCGCACGGCCAGGTCGGTGGGCACATGATGCAGCGGCGCCAGCAGCTCGCGCATCTGTGCGTCGTCCTCTCGCGCCTGAACGGCGATCGCGCCCTGCCCTGCAGCGGGAAGCCACTCCGGAGGCTCGAGCACCTCATCGACGCGCTGGTGAACACCCAGCCGATTCAAGCCGGCGACGGCGAGGATCGTCGCATGAACCTGTCCGTCATCCACCTTGCGGATTCGCGTCGGAACGTTGCCGCGCAGATCCACGACCTCGAGATCGGAGCGTCGCGCGAGCAGGAGCGCTCGGCGACGAAGGCTCGATGTCCCAATGCGGCTTCCTCGCGGCAGCTCATCGATCGAGCTGACGCCGAGGAGGTCATTCACGATGAGCGCGTCCCGCGGATCCTCACGCTGAAGCACGGCGGCGATGACGAGTCCCTCAGGCGAGTCCGTGGGCAGATCCTTCAGCGAGTGCACGCAGCAGGCGACCTTGCCGCCGCGAAGCGCCTGCTCGAGCTCTTTCGTGAAGAGGCCTTTCGCACCGATCCCGCTCAACGGCTCATCGATGCGTTTGTCCCCCGCGGTTTTGATGGTGACCAGCTCGGCGGTCGCGCCACGCTCGGCGAGCGCCGCCTGTACCTGGCGCGCCTGGCGAAGCGCGAGCTCCGACGCGCGCGTGCCGATCCTGATTACGCCAGCTTTCCCGGCCAATCGCGAGTGGATTCGATGAGATCGCGCTCCCAGGCCGCGTGCTCGGGGACGAAGTACGGCACGCGCGTCTTCTTGAATTCGCGGAGCGAGTACAGCACGAGATGCTCGGTGATCCCCGTCTCCCGCGCGATCGCGTCGGCCACCGCCTCGACCTCGGCCTCGCTGCGCCCGTGAATCATCGTGAAATGCGAGTACGGCCAGTGTGGATACGTCGGTCGCTTGTAGCAGTGCGACACCGCGCGGAAGCTCGCCATCTTCCGGCCGACCTCCTCGGCGCGCTCGGGTGGCACCTTCCACACCGCCATTCCGTTGGAGATGAACCCCGCCTTCTGATGTCGAAGCACCGCCGAAAACCGGCGCATGCGCCCTTCGGCAACGAACCGCTTCGCTTCGCCGATGACGTCCTCGAGCGAGAGTGCCGCCTCACCGGCCCACTGGACGAACGGCTCGGGGACGAGCGGCACGTCTCGCTGGAGCAGACGCACGAGCTCGATGTCGTAAGGCGTCGGCATGCGTGAAGCCCGCACCTCCAGCACTTCGTCCTTCGTCCCTCCACGCGTGTCCGGAGGAGCGGCGCGGGCGTCGGACTGCGCACCGCGTTCGACGTCGAGCTGCACTCCGATCTTGTAGAGCGCGAGGGTCGGTAAGAGCGCGTAGTGCTCCGCGCCCACTTTCCACGCGAGCCGCGCAACCTGTTCCTCGAGCGAGAGTTGAGCGTCCGCCGGGACGGCGATCGTGAACCAGATGTTGAACTGCCCCGAGCGCTCGTAGTTGTGGCTGATGCCCGGATTGCGGTTGAGCTCCGCGGCAGCGCTCTCGAGCTGTGCGGGTGGGACCTTGAACGCGACGAGCATCGAGTCATAGCCAAGTTTGCGCGTGTCGAAGATCGCCGAGATCTGCCGGATGACGGGCGCCTCCCCCGCGTGCAAGCGTCGCACGCGATCGAGCATCTCCCTCTCGTCAATGCCCACGCGCTTCCCCAGCTCCGCGAACGGCCGCCGGACCAGCGGAAACTCGCGCTGGATCTCGTTGAGAATGCGGGCGTCCAGGTCGTCGGCCGCGACGCCGAGCTCGCTACCGTGCACGCTGACCGCGGATTCAGTGTTCATCGCGCACAATCTAATCGAGACCGCGGTTAGGTGTCAGCCATCATCTGTCAGGTTTTTGGTCGTTCCTGACCGGTGGCCCAACTGTGATGTCGCATCTTCACATGCGTGACGCAATTGTGATGCGCGTCCATTGACGCGCCGTTCGCACCTCGGTACGTTCGCAATGCAACGTTGCGATGTCGCAGCGATGCGGCCACGGCGGCTGCGGAGACCCTCCCATGACGAACGAGTTGAACGCTACCAATCCCGCGCGCGTCCGCGCGCCCGTCATTGATGAAACTCTCGCAAGCGCAATTGCCGCCCACCTGCGAGGCGCGCCGCCACCCGACCTTCGGCACGCTGTCGGGGGCTTCGTCGCGCGAGCCAAACGCACGTTGACGCCGCCTCAGGACGTGATCTCGTCGCTCAAGGCGAACGTGCAGCGTGAAGCGCAACCGCACATGGCAGCCAGTGAGTTTCCACGACTCGTCGAGCTCGTCGTCGGCTGGGGGATCGAGGAGTATTATCGCGAAACCTGACGCCTGAAGCCCTGGATGACAGCCCGCGGATGGCGCAAGGTCAGAAGATCGCCACGGCGTGACGCCGTGGCTTTTTCACATCGTGCATTGAGACGAACCTCCGGCGGGATGCGCTCGAACCCGTGACCTGAACACCCGTGCTCACCCTTTCACCCATTACCCTCGAAGGCCACGGCATTCGGCTCGAGCCGCTCACCCACGAGCACGAGCCGGGACTCGCCGCGGCCGTCGCCGACGGCAAACTGTGGGAGCTCTGGTACACGGCCGTGCCCACACCCGATTCCGTCGCGCGCTACATCGCCGATGCGCTCGCGGGCCAGGCCGCCGGCCACATGCTGCCGTGGGCCGTGCGCGACCTCGCGACCGCCGAGATCGCCGGAAGCACACGCTACCACGACATCGTGACCGCGATCGATCGCGTCGAGATCGGGTACACCTGGTACGGTGGGCGCTGGCAGCGGAGCCACGTCAACAGCGCCTGCAAGCTCCTCCTGCTCACGCACGCCTTCGAGACGCTCGGCTGCAAGGTGGTCGGGCTTCGCACGGACAACTTCAACTTCCGATCGCAGCGGGCCATCGAGGCGTTAGGCGCAAAGCGCGACGGGGTGCTCCGTCACCACCAGGCGCGGCGCGACGGGACGGTCCGCGACAGCGTGATGTACAGCATTCTGGCGGCGGAGTGGCCGGACGTGAAGCGCCATCTGGCGACGCGCCTCCAGCGTGGCGGGCGAGGCCGCGGGTGACGCCCGAGGAGCCGCAGATGGCCGCAGAGGAACGCAGAAACGGCAAACGGCAACGGCTCATCACGGATGACCACGGATCGAACGGCGAAACGCCATGGATTAACAGCACCTGCGAAGGCTTCGTGAAAGCCTATTTGGTCAAGGCCACGGTGATTCAGCGGATCGATCGTTCCATCGTTCCTCGGGTTTGCTGTTGCAGTTCCAAAGGCTCTTGCAGTTGGCGCATCCGTGTAGTTTTCGCTGTTCAGATCCGTGCAATCCGCGCCAACGCTTTTGACGTTGCTGTTGACGTTTCTGCGTTCGTCTGCGTTCGTCTGCGTTCATCTGCGGCCCCCCAAGGCCGTGGTGTCCGAAACACAGAGCCAGCCCACTGGATTGAATTGGACTGCGCGCGCCGCGTCCCTGCTCGCTATGGGCCGAGCTTCACGACCGCGTCCACGAGCCCAGCGATCGTCGATTCTTCCGCCTCGACCGCCACGTGCAAGCCGAGCGTCTTCGCGGTCGCGCTCGTCACTGGACCGATCGAGGCCACGGGGGCCATTTGCGCGGCCTCGCGACCGACGGCATCGACGAAGAATCGCGCGGTCGAGCTCGACGTCAGCGTCACGAGGTCGATCGCGCGCGCGCGAAGGCGTGACGCGATTGTCTCGGCGCCGTTCCCGTCGATCACGGCTCGGTAGATCGGGATCTCGTCCACTTGCGCCCCCATCCCGCGCAGCGCGGCCGGGAGGACATCCCGAGCGTCAGCGGCGCGAGGGAGCAACACCCGAGTCCCCGTGATGTCTTCGCGCGAGCGCAGCGCCTCGACCAGCGACTCCGCGACGAAGCGCTCGGGTACCACGTCCGCGGCCACGCCGTGAGCGAGCAGCGCATCCGCCGTCGCACGACCGATCACCGCGACGCGTGCGTGCCCGAGCGATCGCGCGTCGAGACCGCGCTCGCGCATGGCGCGCCACACCAGCTCGACGCCATTCTGGCTGGTGAGCATCAGCCAGGCGTATCGGCTGATCGCGTCGAGGGCGTCATGCAGCGGGGCAGGGTCGAGCGCCTCGATGCGGATCGCGGGCATCTCCGTGACCTCGGCGCCGAGCTCGCGCAGCCGCACGGAGAGCGCGGACGCCTGCGCCCGCGCGCGAGTCACGACGATGCGCTTGCCAGCCAGCGGCCGCCGCTCGAACCACGTGATGTCCTCTCGCAGTCGCACCACCTCGCCGACGATCGTGATCGCCGGCGCGCGGACGTTGGCCTCGCGAGCGCGGTCCACGATCGTCGATAGCGTCCCGCTGATGACACGCTGGGTCGGGTATGTCGCCCGCTCGATGACGGCGGCCGGGGTGTCCGCGGCGCGGCCGCCCTCGATCAGCTGGCGAGCAATGTCGGGGAGCGTGCGCACACCCATGTAGAGCACGAGTGTCGCTCCGCTTTTCGCGAGCGCGCCCCAGTCGGTTCCGGTCGTCTCCTTATCTGGATCCTCGTGACCGGTCACGAACGTGACCGACGTGGCGACCGCGCGATGTGTCACTGGAATGCCGGCGTACGCTGGTCCGGCGATTCCAGCCGTCACTCCGGGTACGACCTCGAAGGCGACGTGCGCGCGCTCGAGCGCCTGAGCCTCCTCCCCACCGCGACCAAACACGAACGGGTCGCCCCCCTTCAGCCGGACGACCCGGCGCCCCTCGCGCGCGAGCCTGACGAGTAGAGCATCGATCTCCTCCTGAGGCACCGACGCAGCGCCGCCACGCTTCCCGACGAAATAACGCCCAACCGAGCGGTGACCGAGCTCGGCCGCGAGCAGCTCCTCGCTCACCAGCGCGTCGTACACCACGTCGTCGCACGACTGGAGCAGCTCGCGCGCACGAATGGTCAGGAGGCCGGGGTCGCCCGGTCCTGCGCCGACGAGATACACTTTGCCGTCGATCATGTCGCGCGGCGTTCCGGACTCCGAGTCGCCTGCGACGCTTCGGATGCACCGCTCTCCTCGCCCCGGAAATAGACGGCCGCATAACGGGGGCTCCGCTGCCGAAGCGCGTCACGCACCTCCGCCACCGCCGTCACACGGGCCGCCAGGTGCGCCGCATGGGAGTGGCGAAGAGAATGCGGCCCGATCGATTCGCTCGTCTCGGCCGGAAGGCCGGCTGCCCGCGCAATGCGCTTGAGCCGGTCCCACGCACGTTGCCGCGAGGTATGAAGGCGTGTGCTCGGATGAATGAACACGAACGGGCGGTCGCGTGCTCGCCTGGGAGCTGGGCGCTCGGCCAGCCACTTCGCCATCCACGCCGCTGGCTCGCCCTCGAGCGTGACCCGGGACGTCTCGCCGCGACGACCAACAACGTCGAGGTGGATGACGCGCGCTCCACCGCGCACCGCATCCTTCGTCAGGTTCACCGCCTCCGAGACGAGGAGGGCGCCGTGGAAGCAGAGACCGTACAGCGCGAGGTCCATGCGCGCCGCGGCATCGTCGCGCGCACGCCTCACGAGCCAGTCGAAGAGCATGTCGAGCTGAGCCGACGGGATGACGTGCGGCGCTCGCGGCTCCGGCACCGGCTCATCGAGCGACTCGGCGGGCCCCGGTGCGCGAAGCGACTCCTCGGCAATCAGGTAGCGGTAGAACGTCTTGATCGATTGCAGATGCCGCCGCACCGTCGGCGGCGCCCATTGATCGTGAGCCACGCGCGCGGCGAGATATTCGCGGAGATCGTGCGCGGAAAGCTCCTCGACCGGACGCGGCGCATACGCGCGCACGAGATCGGCGACGTCGGCATGGTACGCGTCGACGGTCGCGGGCGCCCGGTCCATACGCTCCAGCCAGGCGCTGAAGCGATGGACCGGATCGAAGTTCGGCTCTGGATGAACCTCGGGATGCTGCGGTGTGCCCGGGCGGTCACTCACGACTGGACCGCGGTTCAGGGAAGATTCGCGGCCTCGTCGATCTTCTGCCCGAGATCGTTGAGATCGAACGGCTTGGTCATGAACGAAGTGCGGCCGAGTGCCAGCATCGACACGAGAGGACCCATGCTGACGTACGCGGTGGTGATGATGACCGGCACCTGCGGATCGATTGCGCGAACCTGTCGCATCACCTCGATGCCATCGGTATCGGGAAGTCGGAGGTCGAGTACGACGACCTGCGGAGCAAAGGGCTCCACCTTCGTCACCGCTTCCGCACCGGTCGCGGCGAACTCCATGGCGTATCGGTCCGCGAAAAACCGCTCGTACGATTTGCGCAGCGTCGCTTCATCCTCGATGAACATGACGCGCGTCTGGGAATCGGGCATAGGATACGGTAATCGATAGGGCGGATGCGGGCAAAGGTCGTCGAGGTCGTCAAGGTAGTCGAGGGTGTCGAGGCAAGGCTGTCAAGGCGCGAGTCTCCGCACCGACCTCGACGACCTTGACTACCTCGACAACCTTGAGAACCTCGAAACGACAAGGGCCGACTGCGTTTCCGCAGCCGGCCGTTGTCTTCCCCAGGAGCACCCTCCCCCACATCCCACATCGCCCCCCGACGACGCGGGCCCCACAATCATTTACGAACGTCACGCATGCTCGATCACGAACAGGTGCAGCAGCTCAGTCAACGCGAGCAGCGTGTGAACCTCTTCGGTCACGTTCGCCAGCTTGACATTCAGCCCGGCTTGCTTCGCCCGGTTCTGAATCGCCACCAACGTTCCAAGCCCGGTGGCATCTATCTCTCGTGTCGCGCCGAGATCGAGTGTGATCGTTCCCGTCCTGCGCGGCATCGACTCCATCAACTTGACCGCGGCGTTGCGAAACTCGGCGCGCGTCCCGGCCACCAGGCGCTCCGGCGCGATCAAAACTCTGTTGTCGTTTACCGTGTTCATTTGACTGCCCTCGCCCACGTAGTCGGGATCGAGCAGGGGCGCGCAGCCGGGGATGAACACGCTCGGAAAATCAGGCCCAGGGCCCGACCTCCTCCACCTTCGGCAACCGGACGATCTCATAGTGAGACTCCTGGCTTTGCGGCCCCGCCTCGCGACGGGTGTGCTATTATCGGGTGATTCCACGTTCTCTTGTCGCCACCCTGTAAAGCGAAGGTGGTGCCATCGGGAGGGACACCGCTTAACCACCCAATGGGTAACGATTTAGCAGCTGCCCGAACGCCGGATTAGAACGAAACAACAGCGCACTTTGCAGCGATTCGGGAAAATCGCCACATTGGAGCCTCCTTACCCCCACTTCCAACTCAATGTCAGATCTCGACGTCCTCCTGACCGAGGAGCGGCGATTTCCACCGCCAGAGAGCTTCCGCCGCTCGGCCAACGTCCCCAGTGAAGAGCTCTACGACTTCGCTTCGCGTGACCCGGAGAGCTTCTGGGCCAAAATGGCGGACGAGCTCGAGTGGTCGAAGCGGTGGGACCGCGTCCTCGAGTGGAAGCCGCCGCGCGCGAAATGGTTTCTTGGCGGCAAAATCAACGCGTCCGTCAACTGCGTCGACCGGCATGTGCGCGGCGCGCGGCGCAACCAGGCCGCGCTCATCTGGGAAGGCGAGCCGGGCGACAGCAGGACGCTCACCTACTGGGATCTCTACCGCGACGTCAACCGTTTTGCGAGCGTGCTCAGGAAGCTCGGCGTGCGTCGCGGTGATCGCGTCGCCATCTACCTGCCGCTCATTCCCGAAGTCGTCGTCGCGATGCTCGCCTGCGCGCGCATCGGCGCGATTCACTCGGTCGTCTTCGGGGGATTCTCCGCCGAGGCGCTTCGCGATCGCATCAACGACGCCGAGTGCAAGGTGCTCATCACCGCGGACGGCGGATATCGGCGCGGGCAGACCATCCCGCTGAAGCGCAACGCCGACAAGGCGATCGAGGAATGTCCGTCCATCAGGCACGTGATCGTCGTCATGCGGCGCCCGGGCTCAGCAGGCGATGAGGCCTTCGCGACGATCGTCGAAGGGCGCGATCACTGGTGGCACCGCCTCATGGCCGACGCGGACGCCTACGTGGAGCCCGAGCAGATGGACGCGGAGGACATTCTGTACATCCTCTACACCTCGGGGACGACGGGCAAGCCGAAGGGAATCGTTCATACGACCGGCGGCTACCTGGTCGGGTGCGCGGCGACGACGAAGCTCGTGTTCGACCTGAAGGACTCTGACGTCTTCTGGTGCACCGCCGACGTCGGGTGGGTGACCGGACACTCCTATCTCGTGTACGGCCCGCTCGCGAACGGCGCGACATGTGTCATGTACGAGGGCGCGCCCGACTGGCCCGAGAAGAACCGCTTCTGGGAGATCTGTGAGCGGTACGGCGTCACCATCTTCTACACGGCGCCGACGGCCATCCGTGCCTTCATGAAATGGGGTGCGCACCTCCCCAGACAGCACGACCTGTCCATGCTCCGCCTCCTCGGCTCCGTGGGTGAGCCGATCAATCCGGAGGCGTGGATCTGGTATCACGAGAACATCGGTCGCTCGCGCTGCCCGATCGTGGACACGTGGTGGCAGACGGAAACCGGCGCGATCATGATCACTCCCCTGCCGGGCGTCACCTCCACCAAGCCGGGAAGCGCGACGGTTCCCTTCCCCGGCATTGCCGCCGATCTCCTCGACTCGTCAGGCAAGTCGATTCGCGTCGGCGGAGGATTGCTCGCCATCACCAAGCCGTGGCCGTCGATGCTGCGCACGATCTGGGGCGACGACGACCGCTACGTCAACACCTACTTCACCAAGTGGCCAGGTCGACCGGATCTGTATTTCCCCGGCGATGGCGCGAAGCGCGACGAGGACGGCTACTTCTGGATCCTCGGGCGCGTGGACGACGTGCTCAACGTCGCCGGACACCGCATTGGCACCATGGAGGTTGAATCGGCGCTGGTCGGCCATCCGGCGGTCGCCGAGGCAGCGGTCGTCGGCAAGACGCACGAGCTCAAGGGACAGGCGATCGCGGCGTTCGTGACGCTGCGCGAGGGTCACCACCAGTCTCCGGACCTGCGGGACGAGCTGCGCGAGCACGTGGTGCAGAAGATCGGTGCGCTCGCCCGCCCCGATGACATCCTCTTTTCGGCCGACCTTCCGAAGACGCGCTCGGGCAAGATCATGCGCCGCCTGTTGCGCGACATCGCCGAGGGACGCGCGTTAGGCGACACGACGACGCTGGCCGATCCCAATGTGGTGGCGAGGTTGAAAGAGCAATACGAGGAAAAGGAGTAGGGGTCAGGAGTCAGGAGTCAGGGGTGGTAAGGCAAACGGCGGCGCATTCGCGCCGCCGTTTGCTCATCTGATGAGCGCCGCTGGCTGCGAAGCAGCCGCGGCGCCTTACCGCCCCTGATCCCTGACTCCTGACTCCTGACCCCTACCTCAGGCCCGTCTCACCGCGCGAAATCGAGCCTCGCTCGCGTCGTTCAGCCGCAGCGGCGGACGGCCCGGGGTCTCCTCCGGGCGCGCGGCCTCCTGCGCGCGACGACGGTACGGAACGAGATCCTCGCCGAGTACGACCAGCGTTCGCGTCGCGACGACGCTCGCCATTGGCTCGGGAAGCCCCATCACGCGCACGTAGCTGTCGATCGCCCGATCGAACGAAAGGTCCTCGGCGAGCATGTCGACGAACATCAGGGCGTTGTCGACGTGCGCGCGGATAATCGCTTCCTCGGCGCGCGCTTGCGCGAGGCGCAGCCGCTTTTCGGCGGACGGCGACAGCTTGCGCGGAAAGAGCGTTTCGGGAAAAAGCCGGCCAAGCATCGATATCACCGAGTCGGTGGAATTTGTGTGCTTCGTTGTGCCTTGCGTCACACCTGGAAAGAGCACGGTCTGTACCAATCACCGAGCCCATTCTTACAACGTCAAACCGCCCCGGAAGGGTTCATTTGGCCGCACCACCGGTCATTCTGAGGCAAGGACGCGACGTTTAAGGCCGGGGTCACGGGGTCGCGGGGTCGCGAGGTCGCGGGCGCCCGGTTGCGTCAGGTCCGGTGCTCCCGAGCCCGTGATCTCGCGACCCCGCGACCCCGTGGCCCCGTGCCCCGCGCAGGTCGGCGAGACTGAGCCCGAATATCACCACCATCAGCACCGCCGACACCACGCACCAGATGCAGATCGCGTGGATCACGAACAGCTCCAGATACGTGAGCCAGCCGGAGAACAGGACGCTCCATCCGGAGAGGGCGACGAGCAACCACGAGATCTTCAGCGATCCGGCGTATCGTTCGCCCGTGCCGGCCATCGCGAGCGCAAAAAGCGCGATGTAGGTACCGAGACCCCACGCGGCGACCGGCAGGCCGAGAAACGTCGCCCACTGGCTCGTGTTTACCGTCTCGCAGGAGCCAATAGAGCACGACAGGTCGCCGACGACGCCGACTTTGTACAGCGTGAGGTAGAGCGCGATGAGGATGCCGATGAGCGACAGCAGCGCGATCGTCATCCGGGTGGTCACTGTGTTGCCGCGCTCCGTGCCGTGGTGTCCCGACGAGCCAAGGCCTCGTCGACGAGTCGCTTGAGCGCATCGTACGAGATCGCGCCGGGGACCATTTGATTGCCGATCACGAACGTAGGCGTGGAGCGCACCTGACGCTGAATGCCGAGCTGCCGATTCGCCTGTATGCGCTCGAGATGCCGCTGCTCCTCGACACACGTCGACCACGCTGACTCGTTGAGCCCGATCTGCTTCGCGTACTCGGAAAAGAGTCGGCTCGCGCGACGGTTCGCCGATCCGTCGGACTCGCCGGGCTTCGATGCCCACGCATCCTGACCGGCGAAGATCCGATCGTGCATCTCCCAGAACTTGTTCTGGTCGGCGGCGCACGCCGCGGAGAGGGATGCCAGAACCGAATTGCGGTGCTGTTCGAGCGGGAAGTCGTAAAAGCGGAAGCTCACCTGACCGGCATCCGCGAGCCGCTTGCGAACGTCGGGCTCGGTGAGCGTCGCGAACTGCGCACACGCGGGGCACTCGAAATCCGCGAACTCCGCGACGATGACCGGCGCGTCGGGTCTGCCGTAGACGTACGGCTGCGCTTTCCCCGCGTCACCCGGCGGGAGCTCGGCGACGATTTTCGGAGTCGGCCCGCCCCCGGCCTGCATCGCGATGAGCGCAACCCCGACGACCGCGATGATTCCCAGGATCACGAGGAAGAGCTTGTTCGGACCGCGCGATTTCGGCGGTGGCTTCACCATTTCGGGTCGTCTCCGTCATCCGGTTTCCAGTCGGTCGGCTTCCACAGGGGATCGAGCCGCTTCTTCGCCTCATCCACGATGCGCCGGTTTTCGGCGATTTCGGGAGTGTCGTATGTCGCACGCACCTCGTAATGGAACAACTCACTGCGGACGTCCCCGATGAGCCTCGTCAGCTCACCGGCGTGCTCGAGCAGCTTGCCGGCGGCATCGAGCTCGCGGATGCGCTCGGCGAGCGCGCGCAACAGCGCCTCGAGGTTACGAGCGCGATCGTCGTTGTAAGTCTGGTCCGACATGCGATGAAAGCTAGAGAGCGGACGAAAGAGGGTCGAGGGGTGTGACGTGAGACGCTTGACCCCCGCCTCTCAATTGACGAGCATCCCCGCGCGGAATTGCACCCCTCCGGCACCGAGGCTCTCCCATCGAAGCAGACATTCTCCGGGTCCCCGCGGGGGCAGGCACGCTGCACGTCGAGCGCTACGGTCACGGCGGGGAGCAGATCGTGCTGCTCCACGGCTTTGGCACATCGAGCTTCCTCTGGCGCTCCGTCGCGCCCGTGCTGGCGGCCGAGGGTCACACCGCGTACGCCGTCGACCTTCTGGGATATGGCGAGTCAGATCGTCCCTTCGATGCCGACTACACGCTCGGCGCGCAGGCGGAGTGTGTCGACCGAGCCCTCTCCTCGCTGCGGCTGTCCCGAGTCTCGCTGGTGGGGATCGACATTGGCGCCGCGATCGCGATGCTGCTCGTTCTGCTCAGGCCCGCCCGGGCGACGCGCCTGGCGATGGTCAATCCGGTCGCGCTCGATGAGCTTCCGGGGGGCGACGTTCGCGCGGTGCAGCGCGGCACGGCGAAGTTCGCCCTGCGCGTCGGGCGCGGCGTGCTCGGCGCGGCTCCCCTGCTCACGCCCGTGCTCCAGAATTCCGTCGCGGACCCGCGGTCGATGCCCGATCGGCTCGTCGCGCGATATCTGGCACCCTTTGTCGGCAGTGATGGTGTCTCACATCTGCTGACGCTCGCGCGATCGGTCCGTCGGGAGGACCTCGAAGCCCTCGATCCGGGTAAGATTCACGTGCCGACGCTGATCGTGTGGGGCGAAGAGGACCGATGGGTGGATTCGGGGCTTGGAGAGCGGCTTCAGGCGAAGATTCCCGGCAGTACGGTCGTTCGTCTACCAGGCGTCGGGCGGCTCGTCCCAGAGGAAGCGAGCGATTCGCTCTCGCGGTTGCTTCTGGAATTCATCGTGCAGCACGCCGCACCGTCCGCGGCACCGGGAGTGTAAGTGGAATTACCCGCGGAACTCGTGAGCTCCGCGGTTGGTAAGCGCGTGCAGCGCAGTTAGATTGAGTGACACTTCACCCCTTCGCGAATACATGGCCAGAAATAGAACCCGAAAACGAGAACCCGCGTTACCGTCTCCGTTCGAGCAGGCTCGAGACGAGATGTTCCAGCACATCATCCGGTGCGGCGTGTTGCAAGCGTCGCCGGAGCACCAGAAGGAGTGGTTCGATCAGACGATCGACTATCTGGCGGATCGGTACCACGAGCTCGAAGGTTCGGAGGTAGCCGAGCTCCGGACGTTGGGAGAGCGATTCTGCCAACCGCCCAAGGCGAAGCTGGAATCTTCCGAGGGACAGACAGAAGCGGCGGACGCGGCCTGAGCCGCGCAGGCGTCGCAGCGGATTCAGGGCTCCGAGATCTCGTCGGGGCCCTTCGTTTTTTCCAGGCGCGACGCGTGCCCGAGCGCGATCAGAATCGGACGCCGGCGCCCGCTCTGAAGCCGCCGCCGAGTCCCATCTCCACGAACTGGCGCCGCCCGCGGACGCCGACGACGATCGCGAGCACCGCGCGGCCTCGCGCGGTTTTTTCCACGAGCACGCTCGCGCCGCCGCCGCCGTAGGCGGCCCAGGCGTCGCGTCTCGTCGGCCGTGGAGCGAACCGCGCGAGCACGTCGGCGCGTCCGGATGCGTTCCGATCGTCATTGTCACCACGCATCGTGACGCCACCGGCGAGAACGATCTGCAGCTCGAGATTGCGCGATGCGGCTCGCGTCACGCCGAGGCCGGCGTGCGTGGTGGTAACGCGTCGCGCGAAGATGCCGTCGAACCGCGCCTCGAGCGCGAGCGGTCGCTCGGCCGGAGTCTGGGTGGCGGCGGAACGCGCCACGAGAAGCGCTACCGCGATGAGAAGAGTGCCGCGCACGTTAACGCGTTCGCTTGCCGCTCATCGCTTTCGCGTGCGGTGCAGAACGAGCGTGTAGTCGATGATCGCGACGGCGGATGACACCGCGATCAGCGGGAGAAGCCAGCGCATGGCGCCCGGCGCGACAGTGAGCGCGAGAATGGCGGCGAGCTGAAGGACCGTCACGACCTTGCCGGGAAATCGCGCCTTGAAATCGGCCGGGTCGAGGCCGGGCAGCCGCCAGGCGACGATGAAGCCAATGGCGGTGGCGAAGTCGCGCGCGAGGATGAGAAAGTATGCTCCGGAGGAAAGCTCCCCGGTGCGGAGAAACGCGGTGAGGGCGGCGAGCACGAACGTCTTGTCGGCAACCGGATCGAGCAGCGCGCCACTTCGTGTCGTGCGACCGAAGCGACGCGCGAGCCATCCGTCGATGAGGTCGCTTGCCGCGGCGATGGCGAGCAGTGTCAGCCGCTGGCCGGTCGTCCCCGCGAGTACGAAGAGGACGGCCAGCGGGAGACGCGCGAGCGATATGATGTTCGGAACGGTAAAGAATGTCGCGGCGGTCACGAATCGAAGGTAATCGAGCGACGGCAAGCGCCAGAGTGCGTCACGCGCATCGCGGCGCAAAAAACAAATACCGAAGCCCGAGTATCAATGCCACGGTGGTCGGCTTGCAGGTGCTCCGCCGACGGTCTAGCTTGCGTCCACCGTCCCCACGTCACCTCCGTCCTCGACATGTCATTCCTCCGCCTCACGAGCGTCGGTGTCGCGCTCGCCGCTCTCGCGTGCGGCGGCGGGGGCGAGCCCGGGCCGGTGCCGGACGGACGGTGTTCCTCCCCCGCGCTGCGAGTTTCGGCACAGCTGGCGGGCGTTCGTGGCAACGCGCGCCCCGGCACCGTGTCGGCGGCGATCACCGACGACTTTCCGCGTACGATCGCGGGGCCGGCCAGCGGTTTTTCGCGCACCGTGTTCCCAGCGCTCATGGTCGTCGACGGGTTCACGACGGACGCGGTGGGCCGTCCTACCGGAGAGCTGGTCGTCTTTTCGCCCGGAACGCCGGTCGTCGGAACGCGCCCACTCGTCCCGGTGACGCTGCAGCAGATACGGGACCCGCAGTTCCGCCCCGACGGGCCATTTGCGCTCTGGGCGGAATCGTTCGATGCGACTCGCGGCGACTATTCGCGCTGGCTCATCGCCGATGCCGGCACGTTAGGCATCGACTCGGTGCGCAACGAAGACGTCGGTCGCGTGGGCCTCACGGTGTCCTTCACCGGCACGTGGCGCGATGCGTCCGGGACGCAAATCGGGTGCGGACGGATCGACGGCGCGAGATTCGATGCTCCCCTCGTGCGCACCGCCAGCCCGACGTCGACGCTCGCCGACACGCTCGAGGCGACGCTGACGGGAAGCCTCGAGCGTACGGTCGGCACGAAGACGATCGACGCGTTCCAGACGCTCGGTCCGAACGACACGCGTCTCGTGCTCGTGGCCACGATCGCCGGCAACGACACCACCCGCGAGCTGTGGCTGTCGTTGAAGGGCGCGCGGCTGACCACGGATAGCGTGCCGCTCGGCGAGCTGTCGCTCGATGGTGCGCGGGCCGGTCGCGACACCGGATCGTTCGCGATGCTTCGTGTTCTCACGCTCTCGCAGACGACCCCCGTGGTCGTACAGGTCTGGCGCTCGACCTCTGGGTGGGTCAAGCTCACCAATCTCGTCCCAGGCGCGCCTTTGATCACTTGCGGGTGGGGGACGGCACGCTTCGCCTTCGCGGCGACCGGCCATGACAACGCGACCAGCGCGGTCATTGGAACGCTCGACGCCGCCGGGGCGGTCGAATCGCTGTACACGGTGTTGTCCCCCGCCGATTCACTCGTGGATTTGCGAACCGCCCGCGCCGCGCTCCGGCTGTTGGCGCCGGAGTCAGCTCGTGACCGGAGATGTTTTCTGTGAGAACGCCCGAGGCGACGACGGCGGAGCCGGTGTTTCGCCACGTGGCGGCGGATTTCACCGGCGTTCCGTATTCGCAGCTCACCGATGCGCCGCTGCTGAGCGGCTTGCTGATCGCATCGGCCGGCGCCGCCGGCTTCAGCGCGATTGGCGCGCCCATCGTGCACCAGCTGCCGAATGATGGGGTCGCGGGAGTGTTGCTACTCGACGGATGTCACGTCACCGTGCACACGTTTCCGGAGCGCGAGCTGCTCCTGCTCGACATTCTCTCCCTGGCGACGCACGATCCCCGCAAGGCGCTCGACGTGTTCACGCGGCGACTGACCGCGCGCGCGGTGCACAGCGAGGTGCGCGATCGCGGCGGAGCTCCGGCCGCGAAGCGATGACGCCTTGGCTGGCCGGCGAGTTCGTGGCGGTCCACGTCGCGCTCTCCGCCATCGTGCTGTTGTGGGACTTGTACGTGGCTCGGCGCATGACGCAGACGCGCGGCGTCCCGCCCATCATCGGGGCGCTGACCGGGCTGTGCGCCCTCCTCGTCGCGCCCGCCCTGCTCGTGGCACTCGTCTCGAGCTCGAGCCTCTCCGGCCGAGCGTTGTACACGATCTCATGGGTGTGGCCACTCACCGCCGTGCTGGCCGCCGTGCAGGCCGTCGCGGCTACGGTTCAGGGCCGGGTCGCGCGTGGCGCGGGAATTCCCATCGCGTTGTACGACATCGTGCTCGCCACGGTGTACGTCACCAGGTGGATGATCGCGCATGGCGATGCTCCGCCCGACACGCTCATCGCCCTCTCGGCGGCACAGACGGGGGCGCAGGCGGTCGCCGCCTCGCGTCTGGCCATTGTGCTGCCGTGGTTTCTCCACATTCCGATTCTCGCGCCGATCACGCCATCGCGGCGTCGCTTCGGGACGACCATTCGCGTTGCCCTCGCGACGCTGGCCGTTGCGTGGGTGGCGCTGATCGCGCTGCAGGTGCCTCGCTCGACTCGGGCGCTCGCGAGCTACGACCGTTATGCGGACGACCGTCTGCAGGAGCGGCCCGAGGGGGATTTCGTCATCGGGCTGAAGATCTTTCCGCCCCTTCGCGCGGGTCCTCCGCCGCTGGCGCTACGCACCGATCTCGACCTCGCCGATACGCTGGGCGTCGGGGCGCTCTCCGTGTACCTCACGCCCGAGGGCGTGACGTCACGCTCGCTCGATTCACTCGCGCGTGCCCTCGAGCGACAACGAAGCGCGGGCCGTCAGCTGATCGTGGCGCTCGGGTACCCGCGCGATGCGGGCGAGCGCTGGCGCGCGTCGCCGCAGGGCTACCTCGACGCGCGCACTCGTGAGGCATCACGAATCGCGCAGCGCCTCCGGCCCGACTTCATCGTTCCGGTGGTCGACCCGTTCGGGGCCGGCCGGCGGCGCCTCGGAATGCTCGAGCCGGCGGAGTGGGCACGACTCGTCGAGGCCGTCGCCCGGGCGACGAAAGCGGCCGATCCACGAATCCGCGTGATCGCGCACGTGGGTGGCTTCACCCGACGCGATCGCGCCCTGTTCGACTGGGCGGCCAGCGCCGACAGTCCGGTGGATGTCGTCGCGATCTCGTTGATGCCGTGGTATGACGGCGCAGAGTCGCTCGACCGTGACATGATCGCGGCAGACAAGTGGATCCACGCCGCGGCCAGCGACAAGGACGTGTGGGTGCTCGAAGCCCGCGCATTCCCGGCCGTACATGGCGAGCTGAATCAGGAACGCGCGCTGTGGGGTGCGCTCGCGTGGGCCACGTCGCAATCGGCGGTGAAGGGATACGTGGTGTATCAGGCCAGCGACTATGAGTCACCAACGGGATTGCGAGCGCCCGGCGGCCGAATCCGACGCGCCACCGGGGCCGTGAGACGGGCGATCCGCGCGCTCAGGGAACGCGAGGTCAGGTGACGGCCGGAACGTCTCGAGTTCCGCGAACGATCCCTTCCACCACTTTCGTCTCATCGAAGTACCGGACGGCGAGGGCACGCATGTCCTTCGGCGTGACGGCGCGGATCCTGTCCTCGTAGGCGTCCAGCTCGTCGAGCCCCGTGCCAACGAGCCACGCATCGAGCATGTCGGCGAGCACCGCGCCGCCGCTCTGCTGACGAATCGCCCGTGTGCCGAGGGCATAGGCCCTCGCCTGCTCGATCTCCTCGGCGCTCACCTCGGCATCGCGAAGCTTGGCGAATTCGGCGAGCAGGCCGGCGCGCGCTTCGTGCTCCTTGTCGGGGGAGGTGGCGATGTAGGCGATGAACATTCCCGCCAGACGGCGTTCGGCGGCGTGCGCGTGCACGGTGTACGCGAGGGAGCGACGATCGCGGAGCTCGTCGAAGAAGCGGCCACCGAGCCCGCTGGCCACGCCCGCAATGAGGCTCGCCGCATAACGAGCGTCATCGGTCCGCGTCGGCGAGGGGAACGCGAGCGCCAGGGCCGTCTGCTTCTTCTGGCGCGATTCGGCGACCACCGTCGGCTGCCAGGTGGGCGCGTCAATGGCGTGCGGATCACCCATGCGCAGCGCGCCGAAGCGGCTCGCGGCGTAGGCGGCCGCCTGGTCGGGATCGACGTCGCCGACGATCCCGATCACCGCCGGACCCTCGCGGACACGCTCGCGATGCCACTCGCGCACGGTGTTCGCGTCGATTCGTCCGATCGTGCTCTCCGTTCCATTCGCGGGAACGCCGTAGGTGTGACCGGCAAACGCGCCCTGGGTGAGCAGTCGCATCGGGTAGCGGTACATGTCGTCGCGCAGCAGCGCGAGGTCGGCGATGGCGATGGTCTTCTCGGTCGCGATGGCCTCATCGGCGAACGACGCCTCGAGGACGACCTCGGCCAGCAGCGCCATGGCCGCGTCAGCGTGCTGTGCCGGCACGGAGAAGGACCATCCGAAGCTCTCGGAACCGGTGGACGGGGAAATGCTTCCACCGAGCGTCTCCGCCTCTTCGGCAATTTGTGCGGCGGTCCGGCGACTCGTTCCCTTGATCGCCGTGCGCGCCAGGAGACTCGTCAGGCCGGCGACATCGGCGGGCTCCTCGCTGGCGCCGCCGAGGATCTGCACACCAATGTGAACGATCGCGCTCGGCTTGCGCCTGACGAGTATCGGGACGCCCGAGGCGGTTCGATAGACACGCACACGGCCGACGGCGCGCTCGAACGTCGGAGGGCTCGCCGGAGGAGGTGCCGCGGCAATGACCGGAGGTTGCGCGGGCAGCGGTGCCGAGGGGGACGCGTCGAGCAGCTCGCGCATCGCCTCGGCGTCGCGCATGCTCGCGGCGGCGGATGCCGGCCGGTAGAGCAGCAGCGCGCCGAGCGCCGGGGTGAGGTATCGCTGGACGGCGTCGGTCACCTGCTCCGGTGTCGCGGTCAGCAGCCGCTCGAGATACTGATCGCCGAGGGTCCAGTCGCTCAGTGCCTCCCATTCGGCGAGGTGATTCGCCTGGCCCTCCATCGTCTCGAACCGCCGGATCCACTGCGACTCGAAGATCCGTCGGGCGCGCCACAGCTCATCGCGGCCAATGCCGGTCTCACGCATGTCGCGGAGCTGGCTCCAGGTCGCTCGGGCCGCTTCGAGGGCCGTGTCCGCCGGACCTTCGGCATGTACGACGAACACCCCGACGTCCGTCGGAGTGTAGTTGTACGCCGTGACCGAGGCCGCGAGCTTGCGCTCGCGCACGGCGCGGTAGAGTCGTGAGGCACGGCCGGTGCCGAGCACCGCGGCGGCCGCGTCGAGGAGCGGAGTGTCGTGATGCAGCGTGGGAACCGTGCGCCAGCCAAAGGCGAGCTGCGCCTGCGTGATGTCGCCCGAGAGCTCACGAAACCGAAACCCGCTGTGTGGACGCTCCTCCGGACCCTTGTCCCGAGGGATGTCCCCGTCCGCGAGCGGACCGTAGAGCCGCTCGACATGGCGCAGCGCGTCATCGGGATCGACGTCACCGACGATGACGAGAATCGTGTTGCTCGGCTTGTAGAAGGTGCGATAGAACCCGGCGACGTGATCGCGCGTGAAGGTCCGCAGGCCATCTTCGCGTCCGATCCGCCACCGCCGCATCCGATGCGAATCGTGCAACAGCTCGTAGAGCGACTCGACCGCCACCGCGCTCGGATTGTCCGCCTTCCGCTTCGCCTCCTGAATGATGACCTCGAGCTCTTTTCGCAGCTCTTCGGCGTCGATCAGTGAGTGTGCGTATGCGTCGGCCTGGATCTCGAGCCCGGGGACGAAGCCACTCGCCGGAAGAACCGTGTAGTAGCTCGTGTAGTCGTAGATGGTCCCGGCGTTGAGGTACCCTCCGGCGGATTTCGTCGCCTTGGAGATCTCACCGACGCCGCGCGTCGGGGTGCCCTTGAAGTACATGTGCTCGAGCACGTGCGCGATGCCGACGACGTCGTCGCTTTCGTCGAAGTAGCCCGCCTTCACGTGCGTCACGATCGCGACCACGGGTGCGGAGTCATCCCGCCTGACGAGGACGGTGAGACCGTTGCCGAGGCGCGCCTTCATCACGGTCTCGGCGGGAAGCGTTGGAATCGACAGCACGTCAGGTCGCGAGAGGACGCCGGCGGAGGATGATCAACCCGAGAATGAATGCGGTGACGCCCCACCCGAGCAGCCAGGCGATCGTCCTCGTGTCCGTGGGATCACCGCCAGCGAGCTCGAGACTGACATCGCGCAGTCGATGATATGGAGGAAGGATGACATCGAGCACCCGGCCCGCCCGGCTCTGGGGCGCGGGGTACACCGCTCGCAGCACCTGTGCCAGGCCCCACGTGCCGCCCATGAGCACCCAGTCGAAGCGGGCCACCGTCGAGAAGAGGAAGCCGAGTCCGCCAAGCGACACATACGCGAGGGCGACCATGAGGAGCGCGCGCGGAAGAAAGACCGGGTACCCGAAGGCGTAGATCGCCACCATGACGGTGAGCGCGGAAAACGCCAGCCCGGCGCCGTTGACCACGAACGCTTGCGCATAGTACCGCGGGATCGACACCGGCTTCGCGAAAAGGAATCGGTAGTACCCTCGGACGCGATCGTTCGAGACAATCCCGTTGATCCCGATGAGAACGGCGATGAACGAGAATTGTGACAGGACTTCGAGGATGC
The DNA here is from genome assembly GCA_035650335.1 of Gemmatimonadaceae bacterium. Taxonomy (GTDB): domain Bacteria; phylum Gemmatimonadota; class Gemmatimonadetes; order Gemmatimonadales; family Gemmatimonadaceae; genus JAICNG01. Next base: position 27,934 of record DASRHU010000118.1, read on the forward strand.
CTGAGACGACCAGGGAGTGCGCTTGCCCGGTCGTCGAAATCGCCGGCCGTATCTTGCGCAACTCCATGATGACCGGGAACGCCATCAGCGTCGCGACGATCAGCAACGGAGCACCGCGCTCGAACGCGAAGTCGCGCGCCTGCCACCCCATGTAGCTCCACAGTCGCGCGCGTTTCATGCGTTACCGCCGGCCGATCGGACCGCCTCACGAAACTGCGCCTCGAGCCGCGAGTGCGCGGGAATCAGCGCGGTGATCAGCGATCCGCGTGCGAGGAGATCGGCGAGGCGGCGGTTGAGGACCGCTGCGTCCCCGGGTTCGATCTCGAACTGCCCCTGACCAAGCGACCGTGCGCCGGGAAAGATGGCTGGAACGTGTTCCGCGCCGACGGTCACCGTCAGATGGTACAGCGAGGCCACGTCGGTCGCGACGGGACGACGCGTATCGACGACACGCTGCAAGCGTCCCCGATCGATGATCGCGACGCGGTCGCACAGACGCTCGAGCTCATCGAGGTTGTGCGACGCGATCAGCATCGTGCGCGTCGGCGTCCGCAGACTTTGCACGAGATCGCGAAAACGCTGCGTCCACACGGGGTCGAGCCCGTGCGTCGGCTCGTCGAGAATCAGGATCGCCTCGTCGCGAAGCAGCGCCTGCGCGAGCCCGAGCCGTTGGAGATTTCCTTTCGAAAGCGCCTTCAACTTCTTCTGTCTGTGCTCGCCGATGCCCAGCTCGTCGATCACCGCTTCTACCCGCTGGCTCGCCAGCGGATGGGCAATTCCCGCGAGCAAGGCAAGCCGCTCCAGTGCCCCCTCCAGCGTCCACTGCGGGTTGAGCGTGACGAGCTCGGAGAGATAGCCGATTCCGTTGCGTTCGATGTAGGGGCGCGGTGACGTTTCATCGATCGTCACTCGACCACTCGTCGGCGGCAGGTAGCCTAACAGCAGCGAGATGAGCGTGCTTTTCCCCGCTCCATTCGGCCCGGCGAGTCCCATGATCTCACCGCGCCCGATGCTGAGCGTAAACTCTTCCACCGCGCGCACCGGCGGGCGGAACAATGACCGATAAGTTTTCGAGACGGAATCGAATGCGATCACGCCGGAGGACGCTGCATCTGCACCGGCGCGGGCGGAGCGCAGCTCATCCACGGTCCCTGCCCCGCGCGTGCGAGGAACCGCTGACCCTCCTCGAGGCGCCCCATCCGGATCAGCGAGCAGCCCAGATATCCCATCGAGGTGCGATCGCGCGGCTGGATCTCGAGCGCGCGGACGAAGGATCGCCGAGCCGCGTCGTAATTGCGCAGCGTCAGGAAGTAGCTCCCCAGCTCGCGGTGCGCCTGATAGTTCCGCGGCTCCAGCTGTACGGCGCGCGTGATCTCGCGCCCCGCGGTGGCGAAGTCGCCTTGATCGCGGGCGACGCGACCGAGCCAGACGTGCGGAGCCGCTTCCTGTGGGCGGGCGTTCGCCGCATCCTGAAACTCGGTGCGCGCGAGCGCCAGGCGACCGCCGCGGTATGCTTCCATCCCGCGACGCATGGCCGCGCTTGGTCCTCCGCGCTCGAAGAAGAACCAGGCCGCCCCGGCGGCGACGAGCACGAGCAGCAACGCGCCCAGCGGAAGCCAGGGAACGCGCGAGCGGCGCGGAGGCGGAACCGGGGTCGGGGTGACCGTCACCGGAGCGGGCGCGGCGGTCGCCGCCGTCGCCGTGCCACCCGCGGACGCGGCTTCGGCGCGCAATCCCTGGTCGAGCCTGTTGTACGCTTCGCGCGCCGCGTCGATGTCGGCGTTCGTCGGTCGATACTCGGTTCGCTTGACGCGATCGCGGGCCGCCAAAAAATCGAGCAGGGCGTGTGCCTGCTCGATGGAGATGATGTTGCGCTGCCTGAGCTCCTGGACGAGCGGTTGCCCGCCCAGGGCTGATCCGCCGAGCAGCGCACGCATCGCGACCTCCACGGCATTCCAGATGTCGAGGAGGTCGGCGGCGATTTCTTCGGAATTCTGCGAAATATCGACGCGCGCGACGAGCGGGCGCGCCGGTGCGAGTGCCGCCATCGCGGCACGGTGGTGCGCAGTGATCACCGTACGATGCGTAGGAGTCCGGCGTCCGCGCTGCCGCGGATGAAGCTCTCGGCGTTGTGTGTCGGTATCGTGATGCCCGTCAACGAGTAGCCGCGGCGCGCCTCGTTATGCATGAACTCCTGCAGGGTGCGGCCGGCCCACTGCTTGTTGGCGTCCCGCATCTCGCGAACGATCTGCTCCCAGCTGCCGGCATACTCGCGCCCTTCGCGCGTGAGGATGCGATGCTTCGGCTCGGGCGGATCGCGCTGCTCCGCCAGCTCGGTGAGCAGGGCGCCGAACAGCTCGAGCTGCCCCTGCTGATCGCCGCTCGAGCGATCGTTGAAGCGCCCTTCGATCTCGGCGAGCATCTCGTCGAGATCGTCAGGATCGCCGGCAAGCTCCGCGAGACGCTCGTCCCACGGACGCAGCTCGGGGTCGTCGTCCTGCAGACGGTAGATCGACTTCTTCAGCTCGACCAGACGCCAGATCCCCAGCTCGTCCCAGTGGTCCTCGGGCGTCGTGCGGTCGAGGTGATAAAGCGCAGCCTCGTAGTCGCCGCGATCGTAGAGGATGTTCGCCAGATAGATGCGCGCTTCCGCGTGATCGTCGTCGATCTGCAGCGCGCGGCGCAGCATCGCCACGGCGGAGTCCTCCTCGCCGAGACGGTGGTGCGTGTAGCCAAGGAGCGCCACGCCTTCCGCCATCTCCGGCGCCTGCTGCACCGCGATCTCGAAGAACTCACGCGCTTCCTCGAACAAACTCTCGCGGAACAGCGCACGCCCGACCTGTAGCATGAGGTCGAGATCGTCGCGGTACCCGAGCTCCAGGATCCGACGGAAGGTCTTCACGCCGGCGTCCTGCTGCCCGAACTTCATCAGCGTTTCGCCGAGTCCGGCGAGCGCGTCCTCGTGCTCCGGGTCGAGCACGAGGGCTTCCTCGAAGCTCCGGCGGGCCCACGCGTACTCCTCACGCGCGAGCCGGGCGTACCCCACCCCGATGTGGAGCTCTACCGAATGCGGGTAGAGCGCCAATCCCTCGCGAAGAACCTCGAGCGCTTCCTCGTATTGCCCTTCGTTGTACAGCTGATGGGCCCGCTCGTCGTACTCTTCGGAACTCAGGAAGGGGGAAGGCATGTCCAGCGGCACCTCCGACCAAGGGTGGCTCTCCGCCTATACTACCACGGCGAAACCGCGAAGTTCAAGCAATAGAAGCAAATAGCGACTTTGGAGGAGGGTTCCTCTTTCAGGTCGAGTGGGTCAAGGGCCAAGGGCCAGGTGGTTCGCTATCTCCGCCGCCAGCACCGCGTTGGACTCCAATAATGCCAGATTCGCGCCGAGTGAGCGTCCACCCGTCTCGCGCTCAACCGCGGCGAGCAGAAACGGAGTAACCGCGCTTCCCTGAACGTTTTCCCTTCGGGCAGCCTCGAGCGCTCGCTCGACCGCGTCGTCAACGACCCGACGTGATAGCGCAACATTCGACGGCGGCGGCTGGACAACGAGCATCGCGGTATTGCGACCCAGCCCACGATGCGCACGCCACGCCGCCGCGACCTCGGCCGCGGTCTCGGCCCGCGCGGGCACCGTCAGGCCGGTCGTCGCCGTGAAGAAACCGGGCATCTCGTCCGTGCGGTACCCTATTATCGGAACGCCGAGGGTCTCCAGACGTTCCATCGTCGCCGGAACGTCGAGGATCGCCTTGGCACCCGCGCTCACGATGAGCACCGGTGTGCGCGCCATCTCCGTGAGATCCGCGGACTCGTCATAGGTGGGAAGGCCGTTCGCGCGGTGGACGCCGCCAATGCCGCCGGTCGCGAAGACCTCGATGCCGGCGAGCGCAGCAATCACGATCGCGGCGGCAACGGTGGTCGCGCCGTCGGTACCTCGTGCAATCGCCATCGCGAGATCTCGTGCGGACACCTTGGCAATGCCCTCGCGTCTGAGAAAACGCTCCAGCTCCGCATCCTCGAGTCCGGCAGTCGCCACTCCACGCACGACCGCCGTAATCGCCGGGACCGCGCCGCGCGAAGACACGGCGCGTACCATCCGCTCGGCCGCGTCCCGGTTTGCAGGGGCGGGGAGCCCCTGGGCCAGCACCGAGCTTTCCAAAGCGACGACGGGACGCCGATCGCGCAACGCGGACGCGACCGGCGGCATAACGCGGACGGCCGTCACGGCCGAGCTAGAGCGAAGCGCGAAGCGAGCGCTCCCGGATCTCGCGGAACTCGGCGTCGGGGTTCCAGGCTGGTACCGTGCTGGAGTTCGCGACAGACGTACCGAATCGGAGGACGATCTCGGCCAGCTGGGCCGCGCCGGTGAGGTCGAAATCGGGACGGTATTCGTCGGAGGGCTGATGGTAGCGCTTCGCCGTGTACTCCTCGTTCTGCTCGACGCCCCAGCCCTTGGGACGCCCGACGAAATCCGTCCCAGCGCCGAGCGAGATCGACGGAATCCCGACCTTCGCGAACGAGAAATGGTCGGAGCGATAGAAGTAGCCACGCTCGGGGTGCTCCTCCGGCGTTATGCGCATCCCGCGTGTCGCGAGCATTCTCGCCAGCGTCGGACCAAGGGATGACTTGTTCGATCCGAGCACGGTGAGATCGCGCACGCGTCCGAGCACGTTGCCACCGTCGACGTTGAGATTCGCGACGATCTTGTCCGCTGGGACGACCGGATTCTGTCCGAAAAACTCGGAGCCGAGCAGTCCGGATTCTTCGGCGGTGACGAACACGAACAGGAACGAGCGTCGCGGCTTCGGTGACTGCTGCGCGGCGACGCGCGCGACCGCGAGCAGATCGGCGACCCCCGACGCGTTGTCGAGCGCTCCGTTGTAGATCGAGTCACCCCCGACGACAGGACCGATCCCGAGATGGTCCCAGTGCGAGCTGAACGCGACGTACTGATCGCGCACGATCGGATCGCGTCCGCGGACGATGCCAACGACGTTCTCCGACTGGAGATGCTCGACCGTATTCGCGAACGAGAGGTCGACCGAGATGCCGGTGGCGACGGGCGTGAACTCGCGTGATTCCGCCCGCGTGCGGAGCTGCGTGAGGTCGAGTCCCGCCTGCGCTAGCAGGGCGGTCGCCGCGCTGTCGGTGATCCACCCGCGAACCCCGAGCGGTGCCGGGAGATTCGGGTCCCTCGGAAGCATCCGCTGCTCCTTCGCCCACGATCCGACGACGGTGTGCCACGGATATCCCGCGCGCTCGGTCGTGTGGATGATGAGAGCGCCCGCCGCACCGCGCCGCTCGGCCTCTTCGAACTTGTAGGTCCAGCGTCCGTAGTACGTCATCGCTCGACCGCCGAACAACTCGGGCTCGTCGCGAGGTGCCGGCGGATCGTTCACGAGAACGAGCAGCACCTTCCCGCGCACATCGACGTCCTTGAAGTCGTTCCACTTGTACTCGGGCGCCGCCGATCCGTAGCCGACGAAGACGAGCTCGCCGCGCGCCGCGCTCGAGTCGGCCGCCGATCCCGCCCACACGACCACATCTTCAGGATAGCGGAGGTTCGCTGTCGCGCGCCCGGATGCCACGGCTTTGATCGTCGCACGCCTGGCGTTGACGATGTCGATCGGGACCGTCTGGAAATACGATCCTTTGACGCCGGGCTCGACGCCAAATGCGCGCAGCTGCGCCGCGATATACTCCGCGGCCAGCCGGCCACCGCGCGTGGCGGGAGCGCGGCCCTCGAGAAGGTCGGACGACAGAAAGCGAAGGTGCCCATCGATCTCGTGAGGCGTAATGGGCGCGGGTGCCGCCCCGGATTGCGCGAGGGCGAGCGCCGGGATCAGGATCAGGGCGAGCAGCGTGGAGAGGCGTCTCATGATTCGTGAGGATGAGGTAGCGTTCATAGTCGTAGCTTGGCGACTGCACACGACTTATGGAAGGCGTACCGAGGCTGGCGAAGATCTTGCCTTGAGCGCCATGCCCGCTGAGGACTGACGCACGAGCGGCGAGGGGATCCATCGGCGTGACATCTCAACCAGCGAACTGGAGTCCAGATCGTGTCGGAAACCGAAACTGCACCCACTACGCGCGGCCGGACGGGCGTCGCGATCGGCATTCTCATCGTGACGCTGCTGACGGTCGCCTTCTACTTCTATTGGCGCACGACGGGAATGCGTGATGAGTCGGGGCGCCGCCCGCAGCCGATTCGCGAGGTCAGCTCGCTGCCGTGGATGACCGGGATGAGCACCGTGGCGTAGCGTCGCGCGCTTCGCTCCTCAGTCGGCGATCCGCGCTGCCTCGATGAGGAGTCTTTCCGGCGCCGAGCCAAAATATCCGAGCGGCCAGCAGGTCGTCAGCGTGAGCTTCGGCTGGTCGCTCGAGTAGAGCGCGGGCGCGCCGGCGCGAACCACGCGGCGTGTCGTCACGATCCAGCTCGCACGCCCTGCCATCGTTTCCGTATGCACGGTGTCGCCCACGTGCAGATCGCCGAGCGTCGAGAAGTGGCGGTCACGATGGGCCGAGATGACGGCGTTGCCCGGTTGACCGGGAACGGCCGAGCCCGGGAGATGACCGGGGCCCGCGTTGAGCTCATCGTCTCCTACCCCTTCCACCACGACCTCGTCGAGACCGATACCGGGGATGACGAGTCGGGCGATGGGCGCTCCCCGCCTGACGAGTACCGGCTCGGCGTCGAGATCCAGCAGGCGTGCCTGCTGCACGGCTCGCCTGGCCTCGGCGCGCTCCCACTCGGCGCGCGCGTCGCTTCGCGCGAGCGCCCCGCGGGCGTAGGTCGCGCCGGCGTGCAGGATGAGCAGCCCGCCGACGACGTACAGCAACGCGCCGATTCGGCGGCGCATGTGCCTAACGTCTGCGCAGTGCCGCGCCGCCGCCGATCAGGCCAGCCCCGAGCAGTATGAGCGCGGGGAGCACGGTGGCGGTGTCGGGCGCGGGCGCGCCTTCTCGGAAGGCGGGCGCCTGCTCCGGTGCCTGCGGCGCGACCGCGGCTGGCGTCTCGATCACCACGGGCGGCGTGCTCGTGTCCTGGGGCGCCTGCGCGGCGACGGCGACGGCTGCGGAGTCGACCCACGCCTTCATGTCGGTCATCCGGCGGGCCGCGGTTGTGTCGGCGCTCACATCGCCGCCGCTCGCGACCATTTCAACCGGCGGAGCCGGTCTGGGCGGCGGGGTAACGAGTCCGGTGAACTGGGCCGAGGCCGCGGGGGCGGCGAGCAGCGCCGCGAGGATCACGCTCAGAGTCGGGGTACGCACGACGGTAACCTCTCCATGGTGGGTTCAGCACGCGCCAGAGGGGCATTTCGCGTGCCGAGAGGCTGAGGTGGTCGAGGTCGTCGAGGTAGTCGAGGTTGTCGAGGTTGTCGAGGTTGTCGAGGTTGGGCGGTCGAGGTGACGAGGCTCACCGCGACAGCCTCGACGACCTCGACTACCTCGACGACCTCGACGACCTCGACGACCTCGACTACCTCGACACCTCCATCGCCGTGCCCACGCGCCCCTCGCGCGGCGCCCCATCGATCACGACCGTCACGCGCTCGCCCTCGATGCGGACGTCGAGCGTGCGCCCGCGCACGCGCAGCCCGCTGAGGTCGACGAGCTCCATCCCGAAGGGCATGGGGTCGATCGTTAGGCCGCCCTCGTGGGGACGAACCCCGGCCACGTACTGCACGATGGCATCGAGCACCCACGAATGCGTGCTGTCGCTCGCCGGCCGGTATACCGAGGCACGTCCCTCGAGCGGATCATAGAATTCGTACGACCCGATGCGCACCGGGTCGGCGCCGTCGAAGAACATGCGAATCGTGCGCCGGACGAGATGCGTCACGTGCGGGCGCAAGTGGGGCGCGTACGCGCGCGCCGCGCGCGCCAGCGCGTCGATCAGGTGACAGTTGACGAGGGGAACGACCGGCCCGTTGAACGGCGTATCCCCGCGAACACCATCGCGCGCGCCAAGCGGTGAGAAGCGGTCGTCGTTCGCCGGCGCGGTCGCGACCGGAAAGGTCGTCCAGAACGCGCGCGGGTCGAGCAGAGACTCCTCCAGCCCGGCGAGGTGTCGCGCATCCGCCAAGTCGGTGCGATAGGGATAGAAGCACACCGCCGACCGCGGGCCCACCCGTTTTCCCGTTCGCGGGTTCACATCGCGAAAGAGCTTCCAGTCCGGGTCCCACATGAGGTCACGGACGCCGCGCGCGAGGCGTGTCGCGGCTTCATCCCATTCCGGCGCCTCCTTCGGCGCGCCGGCACGAAGCGCGAGCCGCCCGAGCGCGACGAGCAAACCGTAGGTCCACACCGCCGCGTCCACTCCGCACACCCGATCGCCGTGTTGCCACCGGTCCGGATCATCGAACGCGACCTCACCGCGCAACACCTCGGTGAGCCCGGTCGCCCCCGTTCGCTCCCGGAGCATCCAGCGCGCGTGTCGGCTCAGCCCTTCGTACGTCTCGGTGAGAAACGCGTCATCAGGATGCACCGCATCCAGCGCGAGCAGCGCCCCGCCCCAGTCGCTCACTTCGCTCGATGGATCGGTTCCACGCAAATCGGCGGGTATGCTTCCGTCCTCGCGAAGCTTGGCCAGCGCAGCGCGGAATGCCTCTCGTGCCGCGTCGGGCTCGCGATGCCATCGAAGGTCACGCGCATGCGATGCCGTGGTGTCGCTCGTCGGGCGGTGCAACCGTCCGGTTCCCTCACAGACCCCGAGAGGGCCCGCCGAGAGGAGGTGAAGGCAGCTCCAGCGATACCAGTAGCATTGCTCCACGTACGGGTCGGAGCATCGAAAGGCCGGCACCGCGCTGAAGTAGTCGCGCCAGCGTCTGCGGCTGGCCCCGCCTAACGTCGCGGCGTGGCTGGCGCCGGACGACGGCGGGGCCGATGTCGCACGAGTGGTGGGCGTCGTCGGCGCCACCCGCATCGCGAACGCGGTCGACGCGCCTTCCGCGGCGACGAACAGCGCCTTGTGCACGGCCGCGTAGACGACCCCCGCCGGTCGCACCGTGGTCGCCGAGGTCGCCAGACCGTCGCTCGTCCATCGACCGGAAAATGGCGTGTACCGCCAGCGTGGGTGGAGTGGTGCCGGCTCGCTGCTCGCCAGCGACCAGCTCGTCGCCCCACCGACGCACGCCAGCGCCACGTCAAACGCGCGCGCCCGCTCACTGCCGCGTCGCCGATAGACGATGGTCGCCTCGTATCGCATGTCGCCGTCGAGCTGGGATCCGGGCTGCGCCGTCCAGGCGATCAAATGCAGGCGCGTCGGCCGCGGGGCCTCGATCCGCCACTCGGACGCGAGCACGCCGCTCGGCTGAACGGTGCGCACCTCCGTCGCCTTCACCCCGTGCGCGAGCTGGTATTCGGCGGCGATCTCGGCGGGAGTCCATCGCCGGCTCGTTAGGCGCGCCGGAACCTCGATCCCGTCGTCATCGAGGATGGTGACGGTGAACAGCGGAGCGATCTCGTCACCGAGGACGCTCGCCCCGTCCCAGTATCCGGGGGTATCCAGCCAGAGGGGGTGCGGAGGAGCGAACACCAGCCCGTCCCCCGCCGACAGCTGCCACCGGTCGTCGCGGGCGAGCAGCTCGATCGGATCCACGGAACGCGATTACGACGATGCTCGTCTAGCCTTCCTGGCGCTGCGCTCGGTTGCTGTCGCGCGCTCCCCGCGCGCTGCGCTCCGTCCGCATCGCCGTCGGGCGAATGAGCTCCTCGGCCGCGAGCAGGCTTCGCGCGAGATCAGCCATGGACATGTTGCGGCTCTGGCTCGTTCGCTGCAGGATGCGATAGGCCGCGCTTTCGGTGATGTTCTCGCGCTCCATCAGGATGCCCTTCGCCCGCTCGATCACCTTGCGGTCGTCGAGCTTTCGGCGAAGATCATCACTCTCGCGCTGCGACGTCAGCCAGTCCTCATGGCGGGCGAACGCGATCTGGATCGCGGCATCGAGCTGCGGGGCCGTCACCGGCTTGACGAGGTAATGAAAGATGGGAGCCCGCGTCGCCTGGGTCACGGTGTCGGCGTCGCTGTATGCCGTCACCGCAATGATCGGCACTGGACGTTCCTCGTGGATCTGCTGCGCGGCGGTGAGGCCGTCGACGTGTGGCATGCGCACGTCGAGCAACACGAGATCGGGCCCCATGGATCGCGCCATGGCGACGGCGCTCGCGCCATCGCCTGCGATTCCGACGACGGTGTGGCCTAGGGATCGAAGGTCCTGCTCGAGACCAAGCGCGGTGACGCTCTCATCTTCGCCGATGAGGATGCGCAGGGAGGATCCGGGCACCGGAGCAGCTCCAGGGATGGCGGAAGGAAACTGGGGGCTGCAAGAGCCGGACCTACGGTTGGCCCCCGGGAACAGAACGTGCCTTTCCTCGACCGGATGACCTCCCCCGCACGCGCGAACGGCGCGGCTCGCCCCGACCCAGCCCCGCCGACCGTCCTCATCGCGGGATCGCTAGCGCGGCTACGGCGTGCCTTGGGGCGCCGACGATATCAGTTCATCGCTGCGTCCCTCGACGACGCGTTATCACGGGTCGATGACCGCGTCGAAGCCGTCGTGATCGACGCGGGGACGTCGGACGCGCTCGCCCTCTGCCGCCGGCTGAAGACACGCTTTCAGGTTCCGCTGCTTCCCGTCATCATCATGCGGCCCCGACCGCACGCCGCGGTTGGGGCGATCGCGCCCGATGCGTGGCTTCGTCCCACCACCGGCGGACGCGAAGTCGCCGCGCGCATCGACGAGCTCGTTCGAATTCGGCGCGCCGAGCGTGAGCTCGCACGCCTGAATGACGCCCTCGCGTCCCTCGCGGCGGAGAACGGCCAGCTCTACGAGCGAGCGCGGCGCGACGCCACACGAACCCTCGCGCTGCTCCGCGAGCTACAGCACCGGGTACGCAACAATCTCGCGGCCATTCAGGCCCTGCTCGTTCTCGAGCGGCATCGGTCGCCCCGGCGCCCGCTCGACGAGGCGATCGATGTCGCGATTGCTCGCATCCGCGGAATGGCCGCCTTGCAGGACGCGATCTCCAGCGACGCGGGCGCCGTCACCCTGGCCACGCTCGCGCGGTCGATCGCACGCAACCTCATCGACGTCTTCGGCCCGAATCACGTCCCGACGTGGGAAGTCGAAGGCGACGCCGAAGTGCCCGCGCATGTCGGGAGCTCGCTCGCGGTGGTGTTGAACGAGCTCGTGATGAACGCCGTTCGCCACTCCGACGCGCGGACCGTTCGCGTCGCGATCGGGAGTGATGACCGCGAGGTCGTGATCCAGGTGATCGACGACGGGCGCGGGATGACATCCCTGGTGCAGGCCGGGGGTGGGCTCATCATCGCGCGTACCGTGACTCGGAACGAGCTCCGCGGAACCCTCGACGTCCTTCCCGCTGCTAGTGGGACGGCGGTCAAGGTCGTCGTCCCCGTGACGGCGGAGGAGCCACAAAAGAAAGCGGCCCGCTGATCGGCGGGCCGAATCGTCGATGGAGCGTGCGAGGCTCGAACTCGCGACCTTTCGGTTGCAAACCGAATGCTCTCCCAGCTGAGCTAACGCCCCTGATCGGCGAAAGATAAGCGGTCGCCGAGGGGCGTTCCAGGGAGCGCCGGCACACGACTGGCGTGTTGCGCGTTCATTGAAGCGTAGCAGCTGGCGGCCGTCATTTGCGGAGCCATCAATGACCACGACCACCGAAAAAACAACCCCCACGCTCACGATTCAGTGCCAGTTCTGCCTGACGTGGAATCGCGTCGACGCCACGCGGGCGGCCGACCGTCCAAAGTGCGGCAAGTGCGGGCGCCCGATTCTCCTCGACCGTCCACTCAAGCTCAACGACGACACCTTCGACCGGACCATCGAGAGCGCTGAAGTTCCGGTGCTGGTGGATTTTTATGCAGACTGGTGCGGCCCGTGCAAAATGATGGCGCCCTTCGTCGATCAGCTCGCCTCGAAGGTGACGGGCCGCGCCCTGATCGCGAAGCTCGACACCGACGCCTCGCCGAAGACCGCGCAGAAGTTCAGCATTCGCGGCATCCCGACGGTGATGGTGTTCCGCGGCGGCAAAGTGGAGACCGAGCAGGCAGGGGCGGTGCCGTTGGCGCAGCTGGAGCGGATGCTGGGGGTGTAGCGAAAGGGCGTGAAGGGTGTCGAGGGTGTCGAGGGTGTCGAGGAGTTCACCTCGACACCCTCGACACCCTCGACACCCTTCACACCCTTCGCTCACTCGTGCGCCGGTAGCGTCTCCATCGTCTCGGGATCGAACGGCACCTGCACCTGGTCGCGATACGGCGACGTCATCAGCGTCACGCGCATGCGCGGGAACGCGTCCATGAACGCCGCGTAGCAGAGCCCCCACAGGCCGAGGTAGCCCAGCGTCACGCCGATCTCGTACAGGCCGAATGGCGCCGAGTGCGACTCGTAATGCAGCGACGGGTAGACCTCGATGTATCGCAGCAGCCACAGGCCGGCGAGACTGCACATCGCGAAGAACGCGAGCGTCGGCATGTACACCTTCGCCGCGCGCGAGAGCAGGCCGAAGAACGGCAGCACGAACATGAGGAAGACGACCGGAAGCGTCAGCTTCAGCCACGGCGCGATGAGGCGAAGCCGCGCCCAGTGCGTCTCCTCACCGATGTTGGCGTACCAGATCACCAGGTACTGACCGAACGTCAGATACCCCCAGAACGCGGTGAACGCGAAGCAGAGCTTGCCGAGATCGTGGAAGTGATGCTCGGTGACAAGGTCGTACGCATCGAGGTGACGACGCCACCACATGGTGAGTAGCGACCAGCTCATGATCGCGCCGAGCCAGCCGCCCATGAAGAACCACCACGAGTAGAGCGTGCTCTGGAAATGCATGTCGAGCGTCATCGAGAGATCCCATGACAGCACCGACATGAAGAAGCCGAATGCCAGGCAGAGTACGACCGCCAGCGTGCCCTGACGCGAGTGGGTCGTGTGAATCTCTCGGCGCTCCTCGCCGTAGCCGCGGCGCATCCGCTCCCGCAGCCCACGCGCCCAGCGCGCCCCGCCCTCCGGCGCCCGAGCGACATCGAGACGGACGGACGTGTAGATGTACCACACACTGAGGAGCACGAGCACGCCGAACATCGCCAGATCGCGCCCAATGAGAAACGCCGGGTCGAACCATGCCGCCTTTTCCGGGACGGGCGGCGCTTCGTGCGTCCAGGGGAAGATGTGGTGACGGCCGAGGAAGATCAGGACGAGCAGGAGAAACGCGACCGGGAGGAAGGCGACGTACCCTTCGAGGAATCGCACGACCGGCCGCGACCAGCGGGCCGTCGTTATGCGCTGCACCGCGACGAAGACGACCGCCGCCTGTGAGATCGAGACGAAGAACAGCCAGTTGACGTGAAGCGCCTGCCACGCGCGATCCTCACCCTGGATCGCGCCGACCAGAAAGACGATCGCGCCGAGGATCGCGAGCACGGCGCTGGCCAGCTTGACGCCGCGTCCAATGGGGCGGGCCGTCGCCGCGAGGATCTCCTCGCGGGTGAGGACGTGTCCCCCGTGATGGGCGCTCATTCGTGCCCCCCGGGCGGCGTCGGCGCCGCTCCCGCCGGAGACGCGGTGTCCGCCGGCGCGGCGTTAGGCGCGGCCGGCCGGGCATAGGGGACCGGGCGAGTGGGCGCGGTCAAGGAATGCGTCGGGACCGCCGGTCCGTTCTCCCCTGGCTGTCCGGCCGGCTCGGTCGAAACCGGAGCGCCCAGCCGGCCCTGCAGGCCGCGCACGTAGTTGACGATGTCCCAGCGGTCCATGTCCTCGATGCGATTGTACGTCGGCATGAGACCGCGGCCGTTGCGCATGATGCCGTAGATGTAGCCATCGCTGCGGTTCCTTGCCGCATCGGTCAGCAGCGAGAGCACAGGGAGGCCGAAAGTGGTCACCGGGCCATTCCCCGCTCCGGTGGCTCCGTGACAGACCGCGCAGTTGATCTGAAACTGCCGGCGCCCATTGGCGAGCGAGCTGTCCGACACCGGCGTGGGATTCGGCAGCAGCGCGAGTGAGTCGAGGGCTCCGGGGGTCGGCAGGTTCGAGACGACGAACTGCGGAACGGTCGCTCCGTAGATCGGTACCGAGAACTGCGGGTTCCCGCGCGACGGCAGGCTCTCCGGCCGCACGCCTAACCAGGTGACCGTATCGCTCCACTGCTGCTCCCACGGCTCCTGTCGCGGCTGGTCGATGAAGGTCGTAAACCAGGGGCAACCGGTGAGGAAGAGCAGGAGCACGGAATGCGGAATCCGGAGTCTGGGACGCCGGGAAGCCACTGGCGCCACAGGAAGCATCCCGGTGTCACAGGCTCCGCATTCCGCATTCCGAGTTCGGGGTCTATCTCTCACGCCGCACCTCCACTGCCCCGTTCTGCTGCAGCACCTCGGTCACCTTCGCCTCACGATCGGGAGGACACTCCACCCAGATGCCGTAGTCACCCTCGGTAAAGCGCGGATCATATCCGACGGTCATCATCAGCCTGGGAAGGCGCGCAACCGCGAACAGTCCGAATACGGTCGACAAGGCGCCGACCAGCACCATCACCTCGAATCCGAAGACCGTGTACGGTACCCACGACGGGATCGGCTTCCCACCCACGACCATCGGCCAGTACTCCGAGATCCAGATCGCGATCCAGTAGCCGAACGTCGCGCCGAGCAGACCGCCGATGAGCGTGAACCGCCTCACGACGCTCGGCCCGTGCGCGAGCGCATGCTCGAACTCGTGACGCGGCGTCGGCGTGTACACGGTGATCGATCCCGCCTTCGCCTGGCGCAGCGCGGTGATCGCGTCCACCGCCGAGTCGAGCTCGCGAAAGACTCCGAGCACCCCGCGCATCAGTCGTGCTCTCCAGGCGTCTCGGGGGAGTAATCGACGTGCTGGCCCGCCGCATCGATGTCCGTGGTCGCCGTATGCGTGCGCAGGCGCGGCGGAATGATCTCCTTCACCTCGGCGATGGCGATCACGGGGAACTGTTTGATGAACAGCAGGAACCACATCGAGAACCAGCCGAAGCTGCCGAGCAGGATCGACCAGTCGACCCACGTCGGCGCGTAGGTCGTCCACTGCCACGGCTCGTACTCGTGCGACAGCGACGGCACTACGATCACGAATCGCTCGAACCACATCCCGAGGTTGATGAACAAGCTCAGGATGAACAGCCAGGTCGTGTTGCGACGCAGCCGCTGCGAGAAGAGCGTGAGCGGCAGGATCATGTTGCAGGTGAGCATGATCCACGCGGCCCACCACCACTGGCCGAACACGCGGTTCAGGAAATACTCCTGCTCCACTTTGTTCCCGCTGAACCACGCCACCCAGAACTCGGTCATGTACGCGAGCCCCACGACGAGCGATGTGAACAGGCACAGCTTCGCCGCGGCATCGAGGTGGTTGATCGTCACGTAGTGCCGCAGGCCGAACCAGCGGCGGAGTGGAATGATGATCGTGAAGACCATCCCGAGGCCCGAGAAGATGGCGCCGGCCACGAAGTACGGTGGGAAGATCGTGGCATGCCACCCCGGAACGAGCGCCATCGCGAAGTCGAACGACACCACCGAGTGCACCGAGAGCACCAGCGGCGTCGAGAACGCGGCGAGGAACAGATATGCGCGCGTGAAGTGCCGCCACTCGCGATCGCTATTGCGCCATCCGAGCGAGAGGATCGAGTAGATCCGCTTGCGCACAGGGTTCGTCTCGCGATCGCGAAGCGCCGCGATGTCGGGCACGAGCCCGACAAACAGGAACGTCGTCGAAACGGTGAGGTACGTGAGAATGGCGAACACGTCCCACACGAGCGGGCTCTTGAAATTCGGCCAGATGAACCGCCAGTGCGGATACGGGATCAGCCAGAAGAACTTCCACGGACGGCCGAGGTGCAGAATCGGGAAGAGTCCAGCGGTCATGACGGCGAACACCGTCATCGCCTCGGCACAGCGGTAGATCGTCGTGCGGAATCCGGCGCGGAACAGATACAGAATGGCGGAGATCAGCGTGCCCGCGTGGCCGATACCGATCCAGAATACGAAGGTGATAATGTACACGCCCCACATCACCGGCGGATTGTAGCCGGCGACGCCGAGCCCCATGTAGATCTGGTAGATCCAGGTGCCGATTCCGATCAGCAGGCAGGTGATCGCGATCCCGAGCCCGATGAACCACGCCCCGGTTGGCGTGAGCGTGGCGATGATCTCATCGTTGACCTGCTGGTAGCTGCGAACGGCAGGAAGCTGGATGTTCGCCGACGGAATGTTCGGGCGGGGCATCTCTTCAGCCGGGCGGGCGACGGTGGCCATGCGGCGCCTCCTATTCGCCGCCGGCCGCGGCCGGTGCGGCCGCCGCGGGTGCCGGGTAGGTGACCTTCTTCAAGTAAACCACCGCCGTGAAGGTGTTCAGCTCCTCGAACACGTGATACGCGCGCTCGTCGCGCACCTGCCGGGCCACGGTCCACTGCTCGTCGGCGGCATCCCCGAATACGATCGCGCGCGACGGACACGCCTGCGCGCACGCGACGGTGAACTCGTCAGGCACGAGCTCCCGCCCCTCGGCACGCGCACGGTTTTCAGCCTCGCGAATGCGCTGCACGCAGAACGTGCACTTCTCCATCACGCCCTTGCCGCGCACGGTGACGTCGGGATTCAGCTGCCAGTTGAGCGGCTCCGGCCACGCGTACTGCGGCCGATCGGTCTCGCCGTAACCGAACCAATTGAAGTAGCGCACTTTGTACGGGCAGTTGTTCGAGCAGTACCGGGTACCGACGCACCGGTTGTAGACCTGAACGTTCAGCCCGTCCGGAGAGTGATAGGTCGCGAACACCGGACACACCGGCTCACAGGGAGCGTTGCCGCAGTGCTGGCAGAGCATGGGGACGAAGCGCGTTTCGAAGTCCGGCGACGCTTCATCGCCTTCCCAGTAGCGCTCGAGCCGGATCCACGCCATCTCGCGCGAACGCAGGATGTTCGCGCCGGCCGTCTTCGGCAGGCCCTGCGTATGACCACTCTGGTACGCGGCGCCGACCGTCGGGATGTTGTTCTCGGCGTAGCACGCGGTCACACACGCGGAGCATCCCGTGCACCGAGCGAGATCGATGGTCATCGCCCAGCGCCGCTTCGCCATTCCCGTCGGATGTGCGGGATCGTACATCCCGACTTCGTTCTTCTTCGGATCGCGCAGATCGCCTTCCGCGTCGGCGGCGATCGGCGCGCGGAGCCCGGGAAGCGGTTCGTGCGAGGCGTCGCCCGGAATCACATGGCCGCCGGCGTGCTCTTCCCCGCTCGCTCCGCCTCGTCCCAGCTCGTTCATGGCAAGCGCGCGACCGATTCCGCGATCGTGCTGACGGGCGGACCCCTCGGTGGTGACCAGCTGAACGTAGTCGCCCGCCTTACGAACGCGGACTCGTGAGCCACTCCACGCGGCCATTCCCGCGCGGTCGAAGCCCGGACTCAGCGCGTCGAGCGGATTGGCACCAACATCCTTCGCGAAGCGACCGTAAGCGGTGTGCCCGCGCCCGAACGCCATCGCCACCGTTTCCCGTTGGAGGCCGGGATAGAGGTAGGCGGGAGCTCGAACCGTTCCGCCCGACCCCTGCACCTCGACGACGTCGCCTGGCTGAATGTCCATGCGCGCCGCGGTCTCAGGGTGGATCTCGATCCACGACTGCCAGCAGATTTTGCTGACCGGATCGGGAAGCTCCTGAAGCCAGGGCTTGTTCGCCCCATCCGCAGCGAGCACGGGCGATGGATACACGATGAACGCGAAATCGCCTTCCCCTTCGACGGGCGCCGGTGTCGGTGCCGCCTCGGGTCGTGGAGCCCGAGGGGTCACGCGCGGGGTGGTTCCGCTCGTTAGGCCCGTCGCGAGCGCGGTCGCGAACGCGGGGGCTCCACCGGGGAACCGTCCGATCAGCCAGGATCGATAATCGGCCGGACGACCCGGTACGGGCGGTGTGCCGGCCATCGCGACCTCGAGGAGGACGTCGGCCGTCGCACGCGTCCGGAACACCGGATCCATGGCCGGCTGCTGCAGAGAGACGACGTTCGGCAGCACCTGCGCATCGCCCCACGACTCGAGTGGGTGGTGGTCCGGCAGCACGAGATCGCAGAGCTCCGCCGTCTCGTCGGGATAGCTGGTGAAGGCGACCTTGAAGGGAACCCGCCCGAGCGCCTCCGCGACCTGCGCGGACTTCGGCATCGTGAACACCGGATTCACGCCGCGGACCATCAGCAGCGGGACGCGTCCGTCGCGCATCCGCTCGACCGCCGAGCCCAACTCGGCCATCGATTCCGCGCCCTCGAACGAGCTCAGCGGCTCCGCTGGGCGAATGGTGCGCCCGACGTTGCCCGCGGCCTGGTTGATCGCGTTCACCACACGAGCGACGTCGCGCGCCTGCACCGTGGTCACGCCCGACAGCACGAGGCTCGGTCTCGCCGACGCCAGCTCGGCGCCTAACCGCTGCAGGGTTTCCGCCGGTACATCCGCCGCCTGCGCGGCCGCCGCGACGTCGGCGCGCCCAGCACCGCGCACCGCGGCCAGCAGCGCGTTGGCGACCGCGAGCTCGCTGCCGCTGCGCACCGGGATCCACTCGTCGGCGTTGAGCCCGGTGAGTGAGCGGCGCGCCCCGATGTACACGAACCGCGGCGCATCCCGCAGCTTCGCGCGCGCGTCCGCAAAGTCGAGCTGGTGTGCGACCGTCGCGCCCCAGCTGTCGAGGAAGTCCGCATCGAACGAGACGATCAGCCGCGCGTCGGCGAACGAGAGTGAGGGCCACGCGACGCCGTATGCCTCACGATTGGCCGCAATGACCGCGTGATCGAGGATGGGATCCACCGCGAGATGCGGGGGCAGCCCCATCTGCGACAGCCACTGATCGAGGAAGAAGGGGAAGCTTCCCGTCTCATGACGATTGAGGAAGACGACGTCGCCGGCGCGTCCGCCCGATCGCGCTTCATCGAGCCGCTGACGAAAGAGCTGCACCGCCTCGGCCCAGGTGATGTCGGCCCATTGCCCGTTCCGCTTGACGCGCGGGCCCGTGAACCGGTCGGGATTGTAGAGCCCTTGCAGCGCCGCCTGTCCGCGCGCGCAGATGGCGCCCCGATTGATCGGGTGCTCCGGATTCCCCTCGAGCTTGATCGCGCGTCCATCGCGCGTCTCGGCGATCACACCACATCCGGCGGCGCACTCGCGACACGTGGTGGCGAAGTACGTGGAAACGCCCGGGACCGTCTGATCCGGACTCACCAGGTAGGGAATGAGCCGTCCCGCTTCGCTCGGACCACACCCGACCGTCGCCGCGCCGGCGCTGGTGACGCCGAGAATCTTCAGGAATTCCCGGCGCCGGACGCCCGTCTGCTGTGTCGTGTCGCTCATCGGCTCAGTAGTGACAGACGCTGCAGTCGTAGCGCACCTGCTGCTGGATGTGGCAGCTGATGCACCATCCCATGTTGAGATTCTGCTGCTGATACACGGGGAGCATGTCCTGCACGGGCCCGTGACACTGCTGGCAGGTGACACCCGCGTTCACGTGTCGCATGTGGGGGAACTGCACGTAGTCGGGCACCTTGTGAATGCGGATCCACGGAATGGGCTGATTCTTCGCCGCGAACTGTTGGAGCTTGGCGACTTCGGGACGCGCGGTGCCGTCGGGACGCCGGGGACCAATGACGGTGTGGCATCCCATGCAGGTGGACATCGCGGGGAGCCCGGGGTCTGGCGACTTGTTGGCGGAGCTGTGGCAATACAGGCAGTTCATCTGGAGCCCGACGACGTGCGGATTGTGCGGGAAGATGATCGGCTGCTGCGGCGCGCGTCCCTGCGGTGTGGAGCCACCGCTGACGGCGGAGAGGAGGACGGCGGCGGCGGCCAGCGCGACGAGGCCGGGGTACACCGCCCACTTCTTCCTAGTCGTCATCGCGGGGCAGATGCGTGGACGGGGAGCGTTTCGTCCTTGTGAACAATTTCACAAGGGCAATCAACGGCGGGAATAATGACCACTCCCGATCCCTGTTCGCAAGGGTCGGTGCGATCCCCGCGGCCGAGCGCGCGGCTGCAGAAAGCGCACCGACTCATCGCTTCGCCGCCAACTGGGCGCGAGCGACGATGGCATCCCCAGTCGCCA
>DASRHU010000119.1:0-15828 GCA_035650335.1 Gemmatimonadaceae bacterium
ACGCGGTAGCACTCACACGCCGCCGATTCGAGACCGTGGCGGTCGCGCACGCTCATGCGACCGTACGAGTAGACGATGTATCCCTCCCGCTGCAGCGACGAGGCGACGTCGTTCACCTCGGCGCGTCGAACGCCAAGCATCTGCGCCAGGAACACTTGCGGAAGCGGGAAATCATTCCCTCCCACGCGGTCGTGTGTCAGCAGCAGCCACCGCGCGCAACGCTGCCGCAGGTCGTGAGCACGCGTGCACGCCGATGACTGGGCCGTCAATGTGAACAGCGCCTGCGTGTATCGTCCGAGAAGCACGGGCAGACGTCCCCCGCGCGCGATCGCCTGACGAAGCTCGTCGGCGGAAAGCGAGACGACGTCTCCGGGAATCTGGCAGAACGTCTGCGTCGCCATGCGGTCGGCGCCGAGGAAGATCGGAAGCCCTACGAACCCTTCGTTGCCAATGATGGCGGCCTGCGCCGCCGCGCCGCCCGTCATCGCGCCGACGATCGACACGATGGCGCTCTCGGGGAAGTAGACACGCTCGATGGGCTGGTCGTACTCGTGGATCGTCTGGCGGAGCTCGAGCTGCTCGCGGCGAAACAGTGGCGCGAGCTGCGCGAACTCTCCTTCCGGGAGAGCGGCGAGCAGCCGATTGCGCGACGCCAAACGCGTCCCGCTGAAGAGCCATTGTCTCTGTGCAGCCGTTCCGATACCTGGCATCTTGACGTCTCCACCAGTTGCCCGAGATTCGACCGGAGGCCGTCACCTCGTCCCGCCAAGGAGCTCCTCATGCGTCCCATCGTCCTGCTCCTGCTCGCCGCCTGCGCCTCATCGTCTCGTGAGGCGGTGCCGGCGTCGCCGCCCGCGACCACGGAAACGCGCGTCGTCGAGACGCCGGCGGTGAATCCTGTCGGCGCGTTCACGTACGCGACCGCCACACCAGAGGGAACGCCGGTCAGTGGCGTCATCACGATTACCGGCAGCCCCGGCTCATACGCCGGCTCGGTCGAGGCCGGGGGCCTCGGCACATTCCCGATTCGGAGCGTCGCCGTCAGCGGTCAGACGGTGAACGTCATCGCCGTGCACCCCGACGGTGAAATCGACATGCGACTGACCTTTGTCGGCGACGACTTCACCGGCTCGTGGCGGCTCGGCCTCCAGGGCGGAGAGATCGCCGGCAAGCGTAAGCCCTGACCCCCGATGGTCCTACCTCGAGAAGAGGAGGATCAACGGGTACACCGCCGTCGGCTCGGCTGACTCGTCGAACTGCCAGCGCGCGATACGCGAGAGCACGCAGGCTTCGACTTCCTTCGCCTTCGAGCGATCCCAGGAGCGTGACTCCACAGCCGCTTCGGTGACGCGCCCGTTCCCGCCGATCCTCACGTGCACCGTGAGGCGTCCGGCGAGATCGGGATGCTTCTTCGTTCCTTCGAGGTAACAGAACTGTAGCTCGGCATCACGCGAGCGGACGACGCTTCCCACCGTGATGGGATCGCGCGGACCGAGGTGCGCGCGCGAAGGCTCTGGCGGGGCGGACGGTGGTGGTGCAACGGCGGCCGCCGGGGCCCCGGTCGTGCGAGTCGCGACGGTACGGGGGGCACCGCAAGCCGCGACGACGGTGGCCGAAGCCACTATTAAGGAAAGGGTTCTCATGTGTGGTTGACTGGTGGCGCGGGTGGTCAGTCACAGGTGAGACCGGTCACACGGAGAGGTCGTCGAGGTCGTCAAGGTCGTCCACGATGTCGAGGTGGTGGCGCGCTCGTACCTCGACACCCTTGACGACCTTGACGACCTCGACGACCTCCGAAGGGCCCCCGAACCCTGTTTCCGGCGCGCGTTCGGGTCGTCAGCAAGTGAGACGGCGCACATCACTCAACCGGACAGGACCATGTCAACTCGGATTCTCACCTTCACGACTGCCGTCGTGATCGCGGCCCTCGCCGCGGCGCCAGCCCACGCGCAAGGCGGCGTCGAGTTCGGCGGCTTCGGCAGCTACACACAGTTCGACACGAGCCTCGCGCTCAAGGAGCGTGCGGGTGCTGGCGCGCGCCTCTCGCTGATCTCGGGTCACGGATGGTCGACCTTCGTGCTCGAGGCCGAAGGCGGCTATTCGGAGCAGAAGATCGGTCTGTCGACCGTGAAGTACATTCCGGCGCGCGCGCGCCTGCTGTACGCGCTGCCGTTAGGCTCCACCGCGTCGCTGCTGATCGGCGGCGGCGGTGTCCGCAACGACTACTCCGACGAAACGCAGCACGCGAACGACTGGGGCTACACCGCCCTCGCCGGCCTGCGCGTGAAGCTCGGGTCATTCATGTCGCTTCGCCTCGACGCCGTGGTGGACTACATCGAGAACCCGGTGAACGAGTCCGACATCTTCCCGCGGAACATCAACAAGGCGGTTCACGCCGGCTTGCAGTTCCCGCTCTGGCAGTCGAAGTGGGTTCCGCCCGCGAAGGAGAAGGGGAAGTGGAACGTCACCGAGACGCAGGCGCCTCCGAAGGAGGAGCCCAAGCCCGAGCCGAAGGAGCCGGAGAAGGAGCCGGTTCAGGTAATCGTACAGCAGGCTCCGCAGCAGCAGCCGCAGGAGAAGGAGCTGAAGATGTACGAGCCCGATGCCGACCGTGATGGCGTTCCCGATGCGCGTGATCTCTGCGCCGCGACGGCGCCGGGCTCGACCGTGGATGCTCAGGGATGCCAGGTCTATCGCGACACCGACGATGATGGCGTGACCGACGTGCGCGATCGTTGCCCCGCGACGCCCGCGGGCACGTTGATCGACGGCTACGGATGCCCCGCGAGACCAGTGGAAGTCGTCCGTGAAGCGCCTCCCGCGCGCATCGATACCGATGGCGACGGCGTGGAGGACTCACGTGACAAGTGCCCGGCGACGCCGGCCGGTGCGCAGGCCGATGCGACGGGTTGCCCGATCGTCATCCCGAAGATGGAAGGTCCGCGCACGGTGACGCTGCGCGGCGTGACGTTCATGTCGGGTCGTGATGAGCTGACGTCGTCGTCGCTGGCGGTGCTTGACGAGGTCGCGAAGCAGCTGGTCGCGGTCCCCGAGCTCAAGATCGAGATCGCGGGTCACACCGATTCCAGAGGCACACGCATTCGCAACATCAAGCTGTCGCTCGCCCGCGCCGAAGCGGTGCGCGCGTACCTCGTGATGCAGGGTGTGCCGGCCGAGCGTCTGACGGCGCGCGGCTACGGCCCCGACAAGCCGGTGGCGTCGAACGCGGGCCCGAATGGCCGCGCGATGAACCGCCGGGTGGAGCTGAAGAGGCTGGATTAGGAGTCAGGAGTCAGGAGTCAGGGGTCAGGGATGGAAAGGCAAACGGGCTGCGCGAAAGCGCAGCCCGTTTGCTCATCTGATGAGTGCGGCAGCCGAAGAGGCGCCGCACCTTTCCATCCCCTTGGCCCGTGGCCCCTGGCCCTTGGCCCGGTCCTATAATGTAAGGAAATTGCAGGGACCGACGACGGCCGAGCGCTGGACCGTTGCTTTACGCGAAAAGTTGCACGAGAGTGTCGATGGAAGAACAATGCGGAAATGCGGAAGGCGGAGCACGGATTGAACCCGGTTCGACGGGCTTCCCGTAGTCTCCTGCACTCCCATCCGCATTCCGCTTTCCGCATTCGGACACTGACCTCTCCCCCCTGCGATGGTCCTCTCCGATCTCTCCATTCGCCGACCCGTCCTCACGAGCATGCTCGCCGTCGCGCTCGTGCTCTTTGGCGCACTCGGCTACGTCAACCTGTCGGTGCGGGAATACCCGGACGTGGATCCACCGGTCATCTCGGTTCAGACGTTCCTTCGTGGCGCGAATCCGCGTGTCATGGAGTCCGCGGTCACCGACATTCTCGAAGAGGAGCTGAGCACCCTTCCCGGGCTGCGCACGCTCACGAGCTCGAGTGCCGAGCAGTTCAGCAGCATCACGCTCGAGTTCACGCTCGATCGTGACATCGAGACGGTCGCGCAGGACGTCCGCGACAAGGTCTCGCGGGTTCGCGACCGCCTGCCGGACGACATCGAGGAGCCGGTCATCGCGAAGGAGGACGCCGATGCGCAGCCGTTTTTCTGGCTCGCGCTGACGTCGGACACGTACAACCTGCTTCAGCTCTCCGACATCGGGGATCGGCTCGTGAAGCCGCGGTTACAGACGGTTGCCGGGGTGGGGCGCGCTCAGGTGTTCGGCGAGCGTCGATTGTCGATGCGGGTGTGGGTCTCACCCGGCGAGCTCGCGGCGCGCGGGCTCACCGTGCAGGACGTGAGCGCGGCGATTCGCAGCCGTAACGTCGAGGTCCCGGCCGGACGCATCGAGAGCGAGCGACGCGAGTTCACCGTCCGGTCGCTCGGCGAGCTGAAGACGCCTGACGAGTTCGCCGACCTCGTGGTCTCGAACCAGGGCGGGCAGATGATCCGGCTTCGCGAGGTCGCGAAGGTCGAGCTCGGGCCGGAAGATGAGCGCAGCATGCTGCGGTACGACCAGGTGCCCGCCGTCGCCGTTGGCGTCATCCGGCAATCGAAGGCGAACCTCGTCGAGGTAGCGGACGCGATTCGAGCCGAGCTGCCGACCATTCAGGCCGCGCTTCCGCCCGGCGTGAAGCTCATCCCGGCCTTCGATGGATCGGTGTTCGTCAAACGCTCCATCCAGGAAGCGGAGGAGACGCTGCTGATCGCCGGCGCGCTCGTCGTCCTCATCATCTTCGTCTTCCTGCGAAACCTGCGTGCGACGGTGATCCCGGCGCTGGCCATCCCCACGTCGATCGTGGCGACGTTCGGGGTCATGTACTTCCTCGGTTTTTCGATCAACAATCTCACGCTCCTCGCGCTCACCCTGGCAATCGGAATCGTCGTCGATGATGCGATCATCGTCCTCGAGAACGCCTATCGACACCAGGAAGAGCTACACGAGGAGCCCGAAACCGCCGCCGTCAACGGAACACGCGAGATCGCGTTCGCGGTCATCGCGACGACGATCTCGCTGATTGCCGTCTTCACTCCGCTCGCGTTCCTCAAGGGCAATACGGGCCGTCTCTTCAACGAGTTCGGCATCGCCGTCGCCGGCGCTGTGGCGGTGTCGGGCTTCGTGGCGCTGACGCTCACGCCGATGCTGTGCGCGAAGATTCTCAAGGTTCCACCGCGACACGGCCCGCTGTTTCAGGCGTTCGAGCGTGCTTTCGAGACCATTGCCTCCTGGTATCGGCGCTCGCTCGCCTTCGCCGTTGCGCGCCGCCGCCTCACCGTCGGCGCTTCGGCGCTCGTCATCGTGGCGGCGGTCTTCATATTCCGCGCACTCGAGCGCGAGTTCGTTCCGCCGGAGGACCGCGGCTTCTTCTTCACGGTCGTCATGGCGCCGGAAGGCTCGTCACTTGGCTACACCGATGGATATCAGCGTCAGGTCGAAGCGATCCTGGGGCGGACGAAGGACATCGAGGGGTCGTTCGGCATCGTCGGCGGCTGGGGGCCGGTGAGCCAGGGGATGGTATTCAGCCGTCTGACCGATTGGTCGGATCGTGACCGCCCCGTCCAGGAAGTCATCGGCGAGGTACAGGGGCAGTTCTTCGGCATCCCGGGCGTGATGGCGTTCGCCATGAACCCTCCGGCATTCGGGTGGGGAAGCCCGTTACAGTTCGTCGTGAGGCATCCGGATTTCGACTCGCTGACGAAAGGCATGGACGCGCTGGTCAGGCGCGCATCGACGATTCCGGGCCTCGTCAACATCGACACCGATCTCAAGGTGAACAAGCCGGAGCTCAACGTCTCCTTCGACCGTGACCGCGCCGAGGACCTCGGCGTCGCCATTGTCGACGTGGCCGGCACGCTCGGGACGATGCTGGGCGGCAGCCGGGTGAGCACATTCACGCAGAACAACAAGCTCTACGACGTGATGGTGCAGCTCGCTCCCGAGGAGCGCGCGACACCGAGCGACATGTCGGGATTGTACGTTCGGGGTAACGATGGGCAGCTCATCCAGCTCAGCGCGCTGGCCCGAGTGAGTGAGACGGTCGGGGCGCAGTCCCTCAACCACTTCAACCGCGTCCGCTCGTTCACTCTCAGCGGGAGCCTGATGCCCGGGCTCACGCTGGGGGCCGCGCTCGATTCGCTGAACCGCATTGCCGACGAGGTGCTCCCCGCAGGCAGCACGATCGAGCTGGCTGGTGAATCGCGCGAGCTGGAAGAGAGCGGCAGCGCACTCTATTTCGCGTTTGCCTTGGCGCTGATCGTCGTGTTCATGGTGCTCGCGTCGCAGTTCGAGTCGCTCGTACATCCCTTCACGGTGCTCCTCTCCGTCCCGCTGGCGGTGACCGGCGCGCTGGCGACGCTGCTCATCGCCGGATCGACGCTGAACCTCTACAGCCAGATCGCGATGGTGCTCCTCATTGGGCTCGTGACGAAGAATTCGATTCTGCTCGTCGAGTACGCGAATCAGCTGAAGGCACGCGGCTTGTCGACGATCGAGGCGGTGCTCGAATCGGGACGCGTGCGCTTGCGGCCGATTCTGATGACGTCGGTGGCGACGATCATGGGCGCGCTGCCGATCGCCTTCGGACTCGGCGCCGGGTCGACGAGCCGCCGCCCGCTGGGTTATGCGATCGTTGGCGGCCTGTTGTTCTCGACCGTTCTCACGTTGTACCTCGTGCCGGCGGTGTACGTGATGCTCGATCTCGCCAGGGTCAAGGTCCAGAAACGTCAGGCGGCAAGGGCCAAGGCCGAGCGGCCGGAGCCTGCCGTCGCGATGGAGAAAGCCAGGTGATTCTCGCTCTTGCTCTAACGCTCCAGGTTGCGGCCGCGGCGGATTCACTGCCGCGCGTGACGCTCGCCGAGGTGTTGCAGCGGTCGTCGCGGCTCGATCCGCAGTACGTGGCGGCGCGCGGCGCGGTGGACAACGCGGTGTGGTCGCGGCGCGCGGCATGGTACGCGATCGCGACGCCATCGGTGCGGCTGGCGAGCGATCTCGCACGGTACTCGACACCGACATTCGTGCTTGGCGCCGATCAGCCGCAGGACCGATCGGTGACGGCGCGCATCGAGGGGTTCTACGAGCTGTTCTCGGGCGGCCGGAAGTTCGCCGAGCTCAGCCGCAGTCGCGCGGAGCTCGAGGCACGCGAAGCGGTGGAGGTGCAGGAGCGGTTCGACGCCGAGCTGCGAGCGGAATCGGATTACTACCAGGTGCTCGCGGATCAGGAGCTTCTTCGCGTCGCGGGCGAGCGGGTGCGCCGAGCACGCGAGCAGCTTGGTGTCGCGCGCGCGCGCGTCGTCTCGGGCGCGGCCGTGTCCACCGATTCCCTGCAAGTGCTGCTCGAGTTGAACCGCGCGCGCGTTGCCGAGCTGCGGCAAGGGACCGCGCTTCGCGTGTCCCGGTTGCAGCTGGGACGTCGCATCGGCCTGGGCGGTCCGGTGGATGCGGTCCCGCTCGCCGACGCGCGGGCGCCGGAGCTTCCGCTGGCGCTGGCGGACGCGATCACCGAAGCGAGCGGGAGCGGTCCGTTCGCCGCTGAAGCCCGCGCGCGGGAAGAGGCGGCCGAGGCTCTGGTCAAGGCGCAGCGGGGGTCGTATCTTCCTTCGCTGACGTTAGGCGCGACATCCGCGACGTACGACACGCGGTTCTTCCCGGATGCGACATCGCGGACGGCCTTTGTCTTTTCGGCGACGCTGCCGATCTGGAACGGTGCACAGCGTGAGGTGCTGATGTCGCAGGCGCGTGTGCAGCGGGAGATCGCGCGCGTCACCCGGCTCGATGCCGAGCGGGCAGTGGCGCGGGACGTCACCGAGACCTACGAGGGGTACGTGACCGCGCGGGCGACGACCCAGCTCGCGGAGGAAGCCATTGCCGTCGCGCGGGAGAACTACCGCGTCCAGGACACGCGGTATCGCGCGGGGGCGACGACGATCCTCGACCTTCTCGAGGCGCAGATTCGCCTCACGGAGGCGGAAGCGGAGTTCGTGCAGTCTCGATACGCCACACGGCTCGCGCTGGCCCGATTCGAAGCGCAGCTTGGACGGCGGCTCTTCAACGACGGGGCGCGACAGTGAGAACGGTTCTGGGAGTGGTGCTGGCCGCGGCGCTGGTGGGCGCGTGCGGTGGTGGGGAGGAGGCGCAGTCGGCGCAGCGGGGTGCCGCAGTCGAAACGGCGCACGGCGAGAGCGCGGGCGCCGATACGGCTGGCGGCGGGAAGGGCGGTGGCGCGCCGGCGGAGGCGCCGGCCGGCGGTGGAATGCCGGCGATGCCCGTGGAAGTGGCGACGGCGAAGACCGAAGCCGTGATCGATGCGGTCGAAGCCACCGGCACGATCGAGGCGCAGCAGAGCATCGACCTTCGCCCGGAAGGCGAGGGGCGACTCGTCCAGATCTACGTGCGCGAGGGAAGCATCGTCGGGCGCGGGACACCGCTGTTCAAGATCGACGATGCGTCGCTCAAGGCCCAGGTCGCGCGCGCCGAGGCGGAGCGCGATCTCGCCAGGCAGGCGCTGGCGCGTACGCGCCAGCTGCTCGAGCAGAACGCGACGAGTGCCAGTGAGCTCGAGCGCGCCGAAGCGACGGCGCGGAGCACCCAGGCCACGCTCGATCTCCTGCAGCTGTCGCTCGAGCGGACCACCGTCCGCGCGCCGTTCGGCGGCGTCGTCGGCCGGCGACTCGTGTCGTTAGGTGACTACGTCACCCCCCAGCGCCCGCTCATCTCGCTCCAGACCTACGATCCGCAGCGCGCCGTCTTCCAGATTCCCGAGCGATACGCGGACCGGGTCGCGAACGGACAGCGCGTGGAATTCTCCGTCGCCTCGCTGCCGGGGAAGACGTTCAGCGGCGTCGTCGATTTCGTGGATCCCGTGGTTCAGCTGCCTGGCCGCACCGTACTCGTGAAGGCGCGCGTGCCCAACCCGAGCCGCGCGCTTCAGGCCGGGATGTTCATCGAGGTGAGCCTCGCGACCGCCACGCGCGAGAATGCCGTCGTCGTCCCCGAGGATGCCGTGCTCACGTCGCTCAACCAGCGGATCGTGTGGGTCGTCTCGCCCAAGAACACGGTCGAGCGCCGCGAGGTCACGATTGGCGTCCGTCGCTCCGGGTTCGTCGAGATCACGCAGGGCGTGACGGTGGGCGAGAAGGTCGTGGTCGGCGGGGCAGAGAGACTACAGCCGGGGGCACCGGTGACTCCCATGGAGAGAGGGGCGAAGACCGGGTAAACGATTCCGACTCTGGAACCCCGACACCCCGGACCTCCTCGGCACCTCGACACGCTGGGCCTTACTCGCGGTAGCTGCTCAGGACCAGCCCGTCTTTCTTCAGGCGGTCGTGGCAGGCGAAGCATTGCTGCGGTGCCGGCGTCTCGGCGAGCTCGGTCCGGCTGTCCCTGACGAAGCGCTGAAATCCCCAGCCACCGGTGCTCGCGAACCGCACCGAGTCCTTCATCATGACGTCCACCTGACGGCGCGGACCTTCCTCGAAGGCGCCGTCTTTTTCTCGCATCTCGAGCCATTCGAAGACGACGACCGAGCCCTCCGGGAACGTGCGAGTGCGATACCCGATCATCGCCTCTGCGTTCGCGTAGATGTGCTGGAACCCGCCCCTGGACGCAAAGTCCTTGTGCGCGGGACCGATCGCGGTGCTCTTCACGTGCGCCCACGCGCGATATCCCACGGGATATGGAACGGGGTCGGCAGAGGGTTGCCAGGCGATGACGCTGGCGAGCATGGCAGTCGATGCAATTGCGGTTGTGATTTTCACCGCGCACTCCCGTGAGGTTGGGACGGCTGGCTCTGCGACTGAATGCCGAGGGCTCGCGTTGAGTTCCGTTTCAACGGGTGTCGAGACTCCCTCCTCAGTTCAGCTTTCGTAAGTCCTCTCCCGGAACAACCGACGCGAACTCATTGTTCTAGGAAGCCAATAAACCACACCAGAGGCAGCAACATGTCCGTCATCCCGTTCGCGCTTCTCCTCCTCGCCCAGCAGGGCGCGCAGCCCGCGCCGAGCGTCTCGCGCATCGTCATCACCCCGGCAACGCGCACCGTGCGCGCGGGGGATACCGTCCAGTTCGCGGCACAGGCGTTCGATGCGAGCGGTGCGGCGTTGTCGAACGTGCGAATCCGGTTCGGGGGGCAGGGCTCGGGCGCCATCGACAGCACCGGAAAGCTCGTCGCCAGCGCCATCGGCAAGATGCCGATCGTCGCCATCGCCACGGTTCCCGGCGCAAAGCCGCTCATCGAGCGCCGCGAGCTCGAGATCATTCCCGGGCCAGCCGTTCGCGTCGACATTCGCGTCGCGCCCACGAAGATGATCGTCGGCCAGCAAAGCCGTATCGAGGCCGTCGGCTACTCACGCGCGAACGACCGTGTGATCGAGCCGATCGAGTGGACCTCGAGTGCCGCGCGCGTGGCACGCGTGGACCGGGGAGTCGTGATCGCGGGCGCCGCCGGGCGCGCGACGCTGACGGCGACGGCGGGAAGCGCCAGGGCGAGCGTCAGCGTTCAGGTCATCCCCAACACGATCACTTCGCTCACGATCACGCCGTCGCGTCCGAAAGTCCGCACCGGCGACGTCGTTCGTTTCAGGGCGAGCGCACGCTCGGCGTCGGGTGAGGTGAGCGGCCTCACGCCGACCTGGGCGATGCAGGGTCACGGGGTGATCGACGCGGACGGCGCCTTCGTCGCCTATGGGCCCGGGCAGGTCGTCGTCACCGCCACGTTAGGCAGCCGGTCGGCGTCGACGGTGGTCGATGTCTCGGACCGCGATGTTCGCCGGCCCGTGTCGATCGTCGGTCGCCTCCCGCGCACGCAGTTCACGACCGCCGAGGTCTGGGTGCACCCCAACGGGAAGGTCGCGTACCTCGGCACCCACGGCGGCGGCGATCGGGTGTATACGATCGACATCTCCAACCCCGCGAACCCGACGGTCGTCGACTCGGTGGTGATGAACACGCGGCTCGTGAACGACGTCATGACCGACAAGGCGGGCACCGTGCTGGTGATGACGCGCGAGGGAGCGGCCGACCGGAAGAACGGCATCGTGATCGCCTCCCTCGAGGACCCGCTGCACCCGAGGGTGATCTCCGAGTTCACCGAAGGCGTGACGGCCGGCGTCCACTCGGCCTTCGTCTACACGCAGGAGAAGTTCGGCACCCACATCTATCTGACGAACGATGGCACCGGCGCCGTGCACGTCATCGACATCAACGATCCGAAGAACCCGAAGGAAGTCGCGCAGTGGCGCACGACCAATCGGCCTGACGAGGCGCGGTACGTCCACGACATCGATGTGCAGGATGGGCTCTTGTACGCGAGCTACTGGGACGACGGGCTGATCATCCTCGACATCGGCAAAGGCATCAAGGGTGGCTCGCCATCGAGCCCGCGGCTGGTGACGCAGTTCAAGTACAACCTCGATTCGCTCTATCGTCAGGTCGAGGTGGAGTCGGGACCCGGGTTCACGCGCGGGACGCACACGGCGTGGCGGTACAGGAACTACGTCATCATCGCGGATGAGGTCTATCGGGCGAGCTCGGTGAAGGGCGCCAGAGACGAGGCGTCAGACCGAATGTACGGCACGTTGCAGGTGGTGGACGTCAGCGACATCGAGAAACCGAAGTCGGTCGCGTGGTACACCCCGGAGAACGGCGGCGTGCATAACGTGTGGGTCGCCGGCGACACGCTCTACCTTGGCGCCTACGACGGCGGCTTCCACGTGTTCGACCTTTCCGGTGAGCTGAAGGGAGACCTCCGCGCGCAGGGGCGTGAGATCGCGTTCGTGAGCACGGCCGACATGCAGGGGAAGGTGCAGAACCACGCGATGACGTGGGGCGTCGTCGTCAACCCGGCTGATGGGCTCGCGTACGTGAACGATTTTCACAATGGGCTGTGGATCGTCAGGGTCGAGCCGCGGTCGCCGCCCGTGCCCTGAGCCGAAGGGTGTCGAGTGTGTCGAGGGTGTCGAGGTGAGCACCTCGACCGCCCTGGTGGGACGCCTGCGCTAGCTGGACACCCTCGATGCCCTTTTGCCGATGAGAGCAAAGACCAGCAGGACGGCGCCCGTGAACCATGCCCCAATGCTGAAGGCGCTCGGCAGGTACATGGCGATGACGACGCCTCCCGCGACGAGCACGGCCGCCAGCACGGCGAACATCCGCATTCCATACAGAAACACGAACGGCAGGTAGTGCGCGCCGACGAGGATCATCATCGCGGGGAAGAACCACGTCAGGCGATAGCGGCCGACCGGGAGCAGGAGCGGCATGGAGAGCGGCAGGACGAACGCCACCTGCATTCCAAGGGAGCGGAGCGAGTTCGCGGGACTCAAGGGTGCCGTTCCGCCGGAGAGACGGATCAGCAATTCGGTAGCGGGGAAAATGAAGAAGCCACCGAGGACGAGCGCCGTTATCGCCGCGCGCGGTGTGCTCCACTGCGCGAGCGCTGCGGCAGACAGCCAGAGGACCCCGGAAACCAGCTGCCCATGGAAGCCCCCGACGAAGTGGGTTCGCACTTCGCGTTGAGCATCGACGATGTTCATTTTCGTTAGTTTGAGTGTTCGGCCTTCGACGTCGTTTGAGTCGTACGGCTTTCCGGTGTGGCTGGTTGCATGCGCCGTGGCGGGGTAGTCCAGGTGTTTGCCAGGAGGAGTGGACTCGAGGTGCTCGAGCTTCGAAGGCGTCGGAACGGCGGCGTGTGTCGGTATCGGCCGATGCTCTCAGTTGGCGCGCTTTTTTTCAGCGTGGCGCAGGTGCAGGCGCAGGCTCCCGCAGCTCCGCGACTCGACGCAAGCCGTCTCGAGGCGACGTTCAGTCGCGCCGCCGCCCTGCCCAAGCTGCGGAGTCTCATCATCGCGCAGGACGGACGGATCATTGGGGAGCGGTACTATTACGGCGCCACTCGTGCCCGCCCCGCCAACGTGAAGTCGGTGTCGAAGAGCATCATCTCGGCGCTCGTCGGCATTGCGATCGCCGAAGGCAAGCTGAGGAGTGTCGAGCAGCCGATTGCCGGGTTCTTTGCGCGCGAGCTGCGAGACACGGCCGCGGCGGCGAAGCGCGACATCACGATCGCGGATCTGCTGTCGATGCGTGCCGGGCTCGAGTCGACGAGCTTCGACGGGTACGGGCGCTGGGTGACCAGCGGGAACTGGGTGCGCGGGGCGCTCTCACGGCCACTGGTCGCGCCCCGGGGCGGGCCGATGATCTACAGCACCGGCAACACGCACCTGCTGTCGGCCATTCTCACCAAAGCGACCGGGATGAGCACGCTGGCGTACGCGCGGCGGAAGCTCGGTGCACCGTTAGGCATCGACATCCCGCCGTGGCCGCGCGATCCGCAGGGGATCTATTTCGGCGGAAACGACATGCGGCTCACGCCGCGCGCGATGCTGGCGATCGGCGAGCTGTATCGCAACCGCGGGCGCGTCGGCCGGCGGCAGGTGGTGCCGGAATGGTGGGTGGACAGCTCCCTCGTCGTCCGCACGTACTCCCCGTTCAACGGACACGGCTACGGCTGGGGGTGGTGGGGCCGGGACGGCGCGGGCTATCGCGTGCACTTCGCGTGGGGGTACGGCGGGCAGTTCATCTTCATCGTGCCCGCGTTGCGCGCGACGGTCGTCATGACGTCCGACGCCGAGAGTCGCCGCGAATGGGGACATCTCGACGCGCTGCACGATCTGATCGATACCTACGTTATTCCGGCGCTCGAGCGTGCGACTGACGAATGAGGAACGAGGACGAAGGACCGAGGAACTCGCCTGAGTGTTGTTCATCCCATCGAATTCCTCGGTGCTTCGTCCTCGTTCCTCGTTGTCACTTCCTCATCCGCCGCTGATTCGCGACGATCGCCTTCCAACGGGCCGCACGCTCCTTCGCCGACAAGGCGAGCGCGTCGTTCCACGCGCGCGGGTACGGGCCGCGGCGCGCCTTCTCGACGATGACTTGTGCGTCGGCGAACTCTTTTCCGTAGAGGCTGACCCAGACGTCGTACAACCAGAGGAACAGCGGACCGTGCTCTTCGTCCTGCCGGCGGAAGAGCGGCGACTGCAGGCGGTGCCCCAGTTCATGGATGAGCGTCGCGCGCTTCGTGTCGATCGGGTAGCTCGCGCGCAGCCGCATCGGCTCGTCGCCGAAGCCTGACGAGCTCATCCCCTCGAAAACGACCGCCGTGATGGCCGTGTCGGTGAAGGTGAGTCCCGACGCATCCTGCATGGCGCGGGCGATGCGCGCGGCGTCGGTGGCCCAGATGCGCTCGTATTCCCCAACGGCGGCCGCGAACGTCTCGGACGCCGGAACGAACTCGAGGCGCGGGACGCGTGCGGGACTCGGGCCGGTCGAGGGAGACGGCGTGGAGCTGCAGGCGACGAGGAGGGTGAGGAGCGCTGCGTTGGTGAGTCGCCGCGAGGAGTTCATTGGAGCTCTCCGTGAGGGTCGTGGCTCGAGCGTTGACGCGAAGAGGCGAAGGGGATCAAGGGCATCGAAGGGGTCGAAGGGGTCGAAGGGATGGTATGCAAACGGCGGCGTGAAGCGCCGCCGTTTGCTCATCGGATGAGCGGCGGTGAAGCCGCCGCATACCATCCCCCTTTAACCCCTTGATCCCTTCGATCCCTTCGGCCCCTTCGGCCGTCAGCTCACCTTGAACTGCTTCACCATCCCGTGTGCGAAATGCGGCTTCCCATCCTTCGCGTCCGGGACGAAGCAAATCGCGACGTAGTCACCGGGCGCGAGATCGACCTCGAGGTAATTCGTCATCCCGGGCTTCATGCTGGCGATGCCGCCGATTGCATCGCCCGGCGCCACATCCTCCATCCTCCCCAGCCACTTCTCCATGTCCGCGATCGTCTTGCCGGGCTCGAGACGAATCAGCTCGATCTCATGATCCTGCGCAGCCGAGTTCGTCACCTTGATCGTGTGACGGCCGGCGGTCAGCGGCTTGTCGAAGTTGAACTCGTAGTCCTTGAGCTCCAGCTGAATGTCCGCGGACGGAGCCATCGCGTTCGTCGCGGACGGCGTGACCGTGAAGCCATGGAACATGCCCTTCGCGAAGTGCGGCACCTTGTCCGGGATGTCGACGAAGCAGATCAGCGCATAGTTACCGGGAGTCAGCTCGAGCGTGGCGTTGGCCTCTTCGCCCGGATTCGGCACGTTCGGGCCACCGACGAATGTCACCCATGACGGTGGTGGTCCCGGATTCTTGAACGCGGCCATGAGGTCGGCAACGGTCTTCCCATCTTCGAGCTTCGCAATGGTCGCGTGGTGAATGGCCTTCCCTTGTCCTTTCAGGACGAACTTCGTGAGTCCAGCGGGAATTTCCGCGGGCGCCTCGAACGCGAAGTCGTTGGCGACGACCGTCACGACGTTGGGCGTCGCGTGGCCCGCATGCTCCGACGCGCTGTCGGTGGCCGCGGACTGGTCGGCATCTCCCTGGCTACAAGCCGCGAGGATCGCGGCCGAGCCTACGGCGGCGACTAGGGTTTTGATCTTCATGAGTTGGATTCGGAGTTGGTGGGTGATTCGGGACTTTCACTCAGCTACTACGAAGGCGGGTTTCAGGCTGAGGGTGTTAAGGGTGTCGAGGGTGTCAAGGGCGTGACGAAGGTCACCTCGACACCCTCGACACCCTCAGCCTCACGGCACACCCGTTGCCCCCATCGGCTCCGACCCCATTCGGAGCATCTCATGGATCTGCTCACCTGGATCATCGTTGGCCTGGTCGCCGGCGTGCTCGCCTCGCTGGTGGTTGGCGGCGGCTTCGGGATCCTCGCCGACATTATCATCGGTATCGCCGGCGCGTTCGTCGGCGCGTGGCTGTTCCGCGCGCTCGGCGTCAGCTCGCCGTTCGGAGGGCTCGCGGGGACGATCTTCGTGGCCTTCGTCGGCGCGGC
>DASRHU010000120.1:0-10726 GCA_035650335.1 Gemmatimonadaceae bacterium
GGGCAACTGCGCTCGTCGACGGGGGTCAAGCAAGTTCCAGTCCGACCGTTACACCGGCGTAGGGTCCTTTGCGCACCGCGTCATACAGTGACAGGAACATGCACACAACTGCGCTCGGCCGCGAGACGCGGCAACCCGTCATTCACTCGTTCGGGCGTAGCAGCGGAGCACTTCCGCGACAGTCCACGCCTGTTCGCTCGTCGCCGTCGAGCACGTACGTAGAACGTGCCAGGACCGGTGTCCCCTGTTCCCGTGAAATACCCACCGTCCTCGCGGGAGAGCGGGATGGTGCGCACGACATCGCCCGAGCCGCCTTCGACGGCAACGTCGACGCGGCGGCGCCGCGGCGCCCAGACCCGGAAATGCACGGTCTCCGGGCCGACGACGTCGGCGCCGACCGGCAGCCTGCGCGACAAGGCGCGTATCGCCAAGGATCGTGTCACGGGTTCAGCACGGGCTTCGTGCACGCGTCTTCCTTGCTCAGGGACAGTGTCGTACCCGCTCGTCGCCTCATCGAGCGACGAAGGCGGCTGTAGAGGGGAGGTGGCTCAAAAGGCATTCAGCGTGCCGACCGCGGCTCCCACCGTGGATTCTCCACCCTGGGCTTCCCCTGACGGCGCCGCGGCGGGAGTTTTGTCACAGGCTCACCTGTTATCTGGCGCAATCGTGCCTGCCGATCCATCCGCGACGACCAATGCGAACGTCCACTTCGTCGATCCTTCTGCTTGCACTCGTGACGCTGCCGCTGCTCGCCGCGTGCCGTCGAGATGCCGGAGACGCGGCCGCCCGAAAGGCGGAGGCGGTCATAGCGCAGTCGAACGGGCTGAACGCGCTGCGGCGCGACGAGCTCCCGGAGGCGGAGGAGGAATTCAAGCGGGTGATCGAGCTCGTCCCGGACGATGCGCTCGGGTACGCGAATCTCGGCTTGACGTACATCCGCGCCGGTCGTTATGCGGAGGCGGAGCGGCAGCTCGAGCGCGCGCGCGACCTCGCGCCGAATAACGGCGAGGTCGCGCTGATGATGGCGAAGCTGTACTCGCTGACGAATCGATCGGCGGAGGCGGCGGACATTCTGGGAAGGCTGCCGCGCGGAGGGGCGGACGATGCCCGGGTGACGTACGCGCTCGCCGAGCTGGAGGCAGCGAGGCCAGGCGGGCGCACCGGGTCGCGGTATCGCGAGCTCCTGCGACGGGTCCTCGTGCGCGAGCCGTCGAATGTCGCGGTGCGTCTGGAGCTCGCGCGGCTGGCCGCGGGCGCGGGCGAGGCCGACAGCGCTGTCCGCCATCTCGAGGAGGTGAGACGATTGCCACCCGAGCCGCCGCAGGAGGCGCGGCCCGTCGTCGAGGAGGCGATCCAGCTGCTTCGCGCCGGACGCATCGAGGCTGCGCGCGAGGCCATCGTGCGCCTCATTCGGATCATGGAGCTCACGCAGGGCTATCAAAACGCGCTGAACGAAGTGAAATGGGTGGACGGTCCGCTCGTCGGGCGTCCGGTGCTGTCCTTCGAGCCGCAGTCGCTGATCGAGCTGTTAGGCAGCGGCTTCCGGCCGGGCAGTCGCGACACCCTCCGCTTCGTCGACGTGACCGGGGAGGCGGGACTTCCTGACGTCGCGGCGCGCACCGCTCCTGGCGCGCTGGCCGTGGGTGACCTCGATGGAGACGGCACCGAGGAAATCTTCGCTGGCTCCCGATTGTATCGCGTACAACGCGGGTTCGTGGCGGACGGCACGGAGAACGCCGGACTGTCGCTGGGGGACAGCGTGTCGCTCGCGACGTTCGCCGACTTCGACAACGATGGCTGGCTCGACCTGTTCGCGGTCACCTCGCGCGCCGGACGTCTCCTCCGCAACACCGGCACCGGACGGTTCGAGGACGTCAGCGCCCAGGCGGGACCGTTCGATATTCAGGGTGCGCAACACGCGGCGTTCGTCGATCTCGATCACGACGGCGACCTCGATCTGCTCTTGACCGGCACGGAGAAGCGGTTGGTCTACCGCAACAACCTCGACGGAACGTTCACCGAATACGGCGAGCGCATGGGGCTCGCCGGACGCGGCGATGCGCGCTCGACGCGATTCGCCGACTTCGATGCCGACGGGCGCATCGACATTTTCATCTCGCACGCCGATGTGAGCGATGCGCTCTTTCGGAACCTCGGCGGCGGGCGATTCGCCGATGTGAGCGCGACGAGCGGGATCGCGACCAGTGGCGGCTCGGGCTCGGCCGCCATCGGCGATTACGACAACGACGGCGCGATCGACATCTTCGTCGCCAGCCTCGGCGGCGAGCCGGTGCTGTGGAGAAACGACGGTGACGGCACATTCACTCGAGACCGCCGCTCGGCGAGTGCCCTTCGCGTTGCGCGAGGCTCCGCCTCGGGTGCCACGTTCGTCGACGTCAACAACGACGGCTGGCTCGATCTCGTCGTCGGGGGCACCCCGTCTCGCGCCGGTGATCGCGGCCTTTTTCTTCTGCGCAACGACGGGAGCGGAAGGTTCGTGGACTACACGGCGCGCTTCCCCGCTGACGTCGCGACGGCGACGGCAGTCCTCGCCACCGATGTGGACGTGGACGGCGACCAGGACATTCTCGTTGGCGCCGGCGGCGGAGCACGCCTCTTCCGGAACGAAGGGGGAAACATGCGCATGGCCACCAAGGTCCGGCTGAATGCGCTCCGCACCGGAAGCGGCAAGAACAACACGTTCGGCATTGGCTCGAGAATCGAGCTTCGCGCCGGCGAAATCTACCAGACTCGCACCGTCACCAGCCGTGTGACGCACTTCGGGCTCGGCTCGCACCTCAAGGCCGACGTGCTGCGGATCGAGTGGCCCAACGGCGTTCCGCAGATCGTCCATCTGCCCGGAACGGACCAGGACGTCCTCGAGCTCGAGTGGCTCAAGGGTTCGTGCGCCTTCGTCTACGCGTGGGACGGCACGGGATTTCGATTCGTGACGGACGTGATGTGGCGGAGCGCCCTCGGCATGCCCCTCGGCATCATGGGTGGTGGCACGACGGCGTACGCGCCGGCGCAGGCGTCTCAGGAATATCTGCGCATTCCCGGAAGCGCGCTCCAACCCCGGAATGGGCGATACGTGCTCCAGTTCACCGAAGAGCTGTGGGAGACGGCGTACGCCGACCAGATCCGGCTGCTCGCCATCGATCATCCCGACTCGGTGGACGTGTTCGTGGACGAGCGGTTCGTGCCACCGGCGCCGGTTGAGCTCCGTGTCTTCAAGGTCGTCCGGCCCCGACCGCCTCGCACGGCGGTCGATGAGCGCGGCCGGGACGTGCTCGATGCCTTACGAGCGCGCGACGATGTCTACGTGTCGAACCTCACGCCCGTTCGATACCAGGGAGTCGTCGAGCCGCACGCCCTCGTGCTCGATCTCGGCGACGAAGCCGGGAGCGCGGGAACGTTCCTCTTCCTGCGGGGATGGATCTATCCGACCGACGCGAGCATCAACGTCGCCATCTCGCAGCAGTCGAAGCTCAAGGTGTCGCTGCCCTCACTCGAGGTGCGCGACGCTCGGGGTCAGTGGAGGACCGCGATCGCGAACATCGGATTCCCCTCGGGGAAGGACAAGACGATCGTCGTCGATCTGGGCGGCATCTTCCCGACGAACGATCATCGCGTGCGCATCCGCACGAACATGCAGATCTACTGGGATCAGGCGTTCGTCTCGCGCGACGTCGCGTCTGCTCCCGTGCGCATCGCCGAGCTGCGGCCGGTCGCGGCCGACCTTCATTTCCGCGGCTACTCCCGGACGTATCGCAAGGGCGGGCGCTACGGACCTCACTGGTTCGACTACGACGAGGTCAGCACGGAGCATCCATGGCGGCCCATCGAGGGGGCGTTCACCCGCTTCGGAGACGTCTTGCCACTGCTTCACGCGCCTGACGACCAGTACGTCGTCATGGCCCCCGGCGATGAGGCGACGGTGGAGTTCGATGCTTCGTCCGCGGCACTTCCGCCAGGGTGGACCCGTGACTTTCTTCTCTATACGGACGGCTGGATCAAGGACGCCGACATGAACACGGCGTTCGGCAATACGGTCGAGCCTCTCCCCTTCCACGCGATCAAGCAGTATCCATACGCCGTGGGCGAGTCGTATCCCACGGATTCGGCACGACAGAAGTATTTGCGCCAGTACAACACCCGCATCATCCGCGGCGCGGATCGCCGCGCCCGCCTGCGTTAGGTCTCACGTGCCATCTCGTCCAGCGCTCCGGCGCGCCATCATCGCCGTTCCCTTCTTCGCCGCGATCGGTCTCGCCGCCAGCCTCGATCGCGACGTCGACGCGGCGTCCGCGGACGCCGCTCGTCCGGGATTCAGGCTGCAGGATGAGACGGCTCAGGCCGGTCTCCGTTTCGCCCACCGTCGGCCGACGCTCGATAGGCGCATCGCCAACGTCGAGCCGCACGTCGCGGCCGTTGGCGCAGGCGTCGCCGTCACGGACTTCGACGCCGATGGCTGGCCCGATCTCTACTTCACCAACAGCCGCTTTGGTGAGCCGAATTCGCTGTACCGCAATCGCGGCAACGGCACCTTCGAGGATGTGACGGCGGGCTCCGGACTCGCCGACCTGAACCGCCCGGGTGAAGGCGTCTCGATGGGAAGCGTGTGGGGGGACTTCGACAACGACGGCCGAGAGGATGTTCTCGTCTACCGCTACGGATACCTCTCGCTCTTCCGGAACGTCGATGGCCGGCGCTTCGAGGACGTCACGCAACCGGCCGGATTGAGACGCTGGATCAACAGCAACGGTGCGATCTGGCTGGACTACGATCGGGATGGCCTGCTCGATCTCTACGTGACCGCGTACTTCCGCGACGACGTCGACCTGTGGAACCTCACGACGACGCGGATCATGCACAACAGCTTCGAGTTTGCCACCAACGGCGGAAAGAACGTGCTCTTCCGCAACCTCGGAGGCGGCCGATTCGAGGATGTCACCGAGCGCACGGGCGTGGGCAGTACACGCTGGACGCTCGCCGCCGGCGCGGCCGACTTCAACGAGGATGGATGGCCTGACATCTACCTCGCCAACGATTACGGGCCCGAGGAGCTGTACCTCAACGATCGGGGACGTCGCTTCACGCTGACGACCGCCGGCCTCGAGAGCGAGTCGAAGAGCGGGATGTCGGTGACGATCGGCGATGCTTTCAATCGCGGCCGGCTGGACGTCTTCGTCACCAACATCTCGGCGCGCGGCTACCTCTTCCAGAACAACAACCTTCGCCTCAACCAGCTGCACGACCGGCAGCGATTCACCAACGTCGCCGACGCAACCGTAGCCGACGCGGGATGGGCGTGGGGCGCACAATTCGGCGACCTCAACAACGACGGCACCAGCGAGTTGTTCGTCGCGAACGGATTCATCTCCGCCGACAGGAACAAGAGCTACTGGTACTCGATGTCGAAGATCAGTGGCGCGAATCGCAATCTGTTCGAAGACGCGGCGTCATGGCCCGCGTTCGATGACGCGAGCCTCTCCGGATACGAGCGATCGCGCGTGTACCTGAACGGCGGCCTCGGCGGCTGGACCGATGTCGCCCAGGCCGTCGGGGTGAACGATCTCTATGACGGACGCGCGGTCGCCTTCGCCGATCTGTCGAATCGGGGCGCTCTCGATGTCGTCGTCGCGAATCAGAACCAGCCGGCCGTACTCTACCGCAACTATCCGGACGCCTCCAATCACTGGATTGCCTTCACGCTCACCGGCACCCGCACCAACCGCAGCGCGATCGGTGCCGAAGTCGTGGTCGAGTCGGGCGATCTCACCCAGCGTCGTGTCGTCGACGGTGGAATGGGCTTCGCCAGCCAGAACGACCGGCGACCGCACTTCGGACTTGGCGCGCGCGATCGCGTGGACCGCGTGGTGGTCCATTGGCCCTCGGGGATCAAGCAGGTGCTGGGAAATCCACTCGTCGACCGGTACCACGTGATCGTCGAGCCGAAGCGATGAGTCCTCGATGACGAACGCGATCGCTTCCGGGCGCACCGCCGAGCTTCGCTGGTGGAGTCACACACGCCTCGATCCGCGCTATCTCATCGCGTTCCTCATCACGCTCGTCCTGGTGGTGGCGCAGCTGCGCTACCACATGGTCGGCGGGTACGAGCGGCTGGCGGTCGCGCTGTTGACGTGCACTGCCGTCGAGGCGCTGCTCTCCTGGTTCGTGCGCGGCCGAGTGGTGAACCTCCTGAGCGCGTACATCAGCGGCATCAGCCTGACGCTGCTCATCAAGCCGCAAGGCGCCGTCCTGTGGCCCTTCGTGCTCGGCGGGTTTTTGGCGATCAGCTCGAAGTACGTCCTGCAGTATCGCAACAATCATCTGTGGAACCCGACCAACTTCGCCATCTCCACGCTGCTGCTCACCGCGCCCAATCGCATCTCGGTGCTGAGCCACCAGTGGGGGAACGACCTCGTGACGAACCTCGTCATCTGGGCGTTCGGGCTCGTGATCGCGGCACGCGTGCGCGTACTTCACATCACGCTCACTTACGTCGTGAGCTTTCTGGTGCTGAACGGACTGCGAAGCGTACTGTTGGGGCAGCCGGTGATGCCCGAGATCGCGCCGATCACCGGTCCCATGTACCAGCTTTTCATCTTCTTCATGATCACCGACCCTCGGACGATCGTGCGCGACCGCCGCTGGCAAGTAGTGGTCGCGATCCTCGTCGCTCTGATGGAAACCCTGATCCGCTTCGCGTCGGATCAGGCGTGGCCCCTGCCCGTTGCCTTCAACGTGGCGCCGGCGTTCCTGGCGCTCGCGATCGTCGGGCCAATCGCGAAGTGGATCGATCTCCGCCGGGCGCGATAATCAGCATCCAGGTTCAAAAGGCATCCAGGTTCAAAGAGGGAACGGGTCCCGCGAATGCGGCGGGAACTACCGGATCGCTCCTCGCGCATTGATCCCGCCTCGCGCAGCACAAAGACATTTTCTTTTGGCTCCGCGCCGAGTGTTCAATGCGCTGAGAACGATTCGCCCAATCCGCCGCATTCGCGGCATCCGTTCGAAACTTTGAACCTGGATGCCCGGGCTGGGTGCGACGCTTGCCCTACAATCTCCCCCGACAAACGCCGACAGACTCCCCCAGTCTGACCCTGTAGCATCAAGAAGCGGCTTTCCCGCCGTGGTCGAGGACGCATGTACTTCTTCCGCGGGTAGCTCACGTGAAAGGCATCGGCCGTCTCCCATTCGACGTGGAGCGCCTTCACCTTCTGGCGCGTGCCGTGGTCGTCGGCGACGCCGGACGCTGCGTGCAGTGTGGCATTTGCGAGCACAGCTGCCCCATGGGGATCGACGTCCGGCGCTGGTCGCGCGAAGGCAAGCCGATCGCCGACTCTCGCTGCATACTGTGCGGCGCTTGCGTCGCGCGGTGCCCACGCGGCACGCTGCGCTTCTCGATCGCCGCGCTCGCGGCTGACACGGTGTGAGGACGTCATGCCCGATCGATACCTGATCGTCGGATCCGGCATCGCCGGACTGTCGGCGGCGGAGGAGATTCGCCGCCGCGACATCGCCGCGCGCATCACTCTGGTGAGCGCGGAAGCGCATCCTTTCTATTCGCGTCCGGGACTCGCGTACCTCATCGCGGGCGAGGTTCCGGAGCGACGGCTGACCGTGCGGACGCCCGCCGAGTTGCGCGACCTGAGGCTCGAGCGCGTCCATGGCAGCGTTGCGCGACTGGATGCGAGCGAGCACAGGCTGGGTCTTTCAGACGGACGACTGCTGCCGTTCGATCGTCTGCTGATCGCGACCGGTGCGGCGTCCATCGCCCCGGACTTCGCGGGTGCCGACCTCGAGGGTGTCGTTCGTCTCGACGGGTTGGACGACGCGCGACGGCTACTGGCGCTCGCTCGCGGCACACGCGAAGCCGTCGTCATCGGCGGTGGCAGCACCGCGCTCGAGCTGGTGGACGGCCTCATCGCGCGCGGCGTGAAGACGCACTATCTGATGCGCGGCGAGCGGTACTGGTCGCGCGTGCTCGATCCCATTGAGTCGGAGATCGTCGAGGACCGACTCACCGCCGAAGGGTGCGTGCTTCACCATGAGACCGAGGTCGCCCGCGCGTTGTCGGCCGGCAAGCGGCGACGTCTGGTCGGCGTCGAAACGAAGAGCGGCCAGCGAATCGACTGCGGGTTGCTTGCCGTCGCCGTCGGCGTCCGTCCTCGACTCGAGCTGGCCCACGCCGGCGCGCTCGAGACCGATCGCGGCATTCTCGCCGACGACTACCTTACGACCAGTGCCCCAGACATTTTCGCGGCGGGAGATGTCGCGCAGGCGCACGACCCGGACACCGGATCGGCGACGCTCGACACGCTGTGGGTCAGCGCGCGAACGATGGGACGTACGGCCGGCGCCAACATGGCCGGCGCCAACACCCCCCACCGGAAGCGGACGCCGATGAACGTCACGCGCATCGCGGGTGTCACGACGACGATCGTTGGCGCGGTGGGAGGTGTCGATGATCCGGATCTGCTCACGCTCACTCGCGGGCAGAGTGAGCGCTGGGTGAGCCGCACGGGCTCCTGGACGCTCACCGACAAGCACGCCGAAACGCGGATTCGAGTTCTCGTCGGACC
Organism: Gemmatimonadaceae bacterium; assembly: GCA_035650335.1. Classification (GTDB taxonomy): domain Bacteria; phylum Gemmatimonadota; class Gemmatimonadetes; order Gemmatimonadales; family Gemmatimonadaceae; genus JAICNG01. Next base: position 8,589 of record DASRHU010000120.1, read on the forward strand.
CACGACCATCGTCGGTGCCGTCGTGATGGGAGACCAGTCGCTGTCGAGCCCGCTGGCACGGCTCATCACCGAGAGCGTCGACCTCACCGCCCTGCGTCCGGCGCTCCAGGCGCGCCCCGAAGTGGGGATCCGCCTGCTCACCGAGTTCATTCGCGCCTGGGAACGCGGCGGCCGAGCGGAAGATGTCGCGGTATCCTGAGCTCGCGCACCTGCTCGGTGTCGTCGGCTACGCATTGATGCTCTGGTGTGCCTTCGGATACTCGTGGCGGAAGAGGCTCGAGCGGCACGGCCCGGGATCCGCTCGTGGCTGGATGCGCACGCACGTTGCGGCCGGCGTTATCGGGCCGGCGCTCGTTCTTGTTCATGCCGAGGGCTCGTTTCGTGGGCTCGCCGGCATATCGATGGTGCTGACTCTCGTCATCGTCGCCAGCGGCGTCATCGGATATTTCCTGTACACCGCGTTCCCGGCGCAGCCACCGGCGGGCGATGAGCTCGAGCGCATTGACGCTGAGCTCGGAGAGCTGATATCGGCCCGCGATGCGAAGGCCGCGGCAGCAACGGCATCCGGTGGCGGCGGAGCCGAGATCGGCCCCACCCGCACGGAGCGCGCGGTGCTCGAAGCCCGTATCCGCACGCTGCAGGAGGTCCGGATCGCTCACGAGAGCCACCTGCGCGCGGCGCGCATGCGCGCCCGCTGGCGCCAACGGCTGGCAGGATGGTGGCTGCTGCACGTACCGCTCAGCATGGCCGTGCTGGCCCTCGCCCTGGTGCACGTGATCGCGTCGCTGTATTACGCTCCACCCTGGCCCTGACGGAGGGCAATGCCAGCCTCAGTCGGAAGGCTCAGCCTCATTGCCGTCGGGCTCGCGCTCGGCGGCACCGGCCTCGCGTGGTCGGTGACCGGCGCCTCGATGTTCAGCCCGGGTGCGCTTCACGCCGGGGACTCGGTCGTCACACCGTTAGGCGGCATTCGCGCACACCGGGAGCTCGAGAAGGAATGCGGCGCGTGCCACGGGCCACCGCGGCGAGGACACCGACGTGCCATGGCGAGGCGCTGTCTGGAGTGCCACTCCGACACGCGCGCCGAGCTGCGCGATACGACGACGATGCACGGCCGTCTGGGCGACGTGAGCGATTGTGGCGCTTGCCACACGGAGCACCGTGGCCCCGCGGGGGAGCTGACGCGCATCGAGGACATCGCCCACGACCGGTTGGGCTTCTCCCTCGCCGCCCACGAGCGCACCGACGCGGGCGACGCGTTCGTGTGCCGCGACTGCCACAGGGCGGACTCGTATCGCTTCGAGCGTGAGCGGTGCGGCGACTGTCACCGCGAGTACCAGCTCGAGTTTGTCACCCGCCACACTCGTGACTGGGGTGACGCCTGCATGGACTGTCACGACGGAAAGGATCGCTTTTCGCGTGGCGTCTTCGACCACGCGACCGCGAAGTTCCGGCTCGACGGCGCGCACGCGAACGCCAGCTGCATCACCTGCCACACCGACACTCGCACCCTCGTTGGTTTCCGCGATGCGCCGGTCGAGTGCATCGGCTGTCACCGCGACGATGATGAGCACCGAGGGGAGTTCGGCGCCGACTGCGGGGAATGCCATGGAGTGGACACCTGGGAGGGAGCGCGCTTCGAGCACGAGTTCCCGCTCGATCATGGCGAAGAGGGAACGATCGCTTGCCGCACCTGCCACGAGGATCGAGAGAACTACAAATCGTACACGTGCTACGGATGTCACGAGCACTCGCCGTCCCGAATCCGGGCCGAGCACGCCGAGGAGGGAATCACGGGGGCCGAGCTCGCCGGCTGCGCGCGGTGCCATCCGACGGGCGAGGAGGACGAAGGCGAGAGGCGAGGCCGAGGCGGGCGACGTACGGAACGGGAGCGCGAGCACTGAGATTGTTCCGGCGGGCTCGTTGCGCAGCCCGGTCGGCGCCACTACAGTGAACCGCGAACCCGACCCGAGAGGACTCGAATGGCCCAGGCCACAATCGCGAAGCAAGACCGCATCATCGCGAACCAGCGGACCATCATCCGGAATCAGGCGCAGTTGGCGAAGATCATCTCCAACCAGGCGCAGATCATCCGCAACCAGCGCACGATCCTCAACAACCAGCGGAAGATCCTCGCG
>DASRHU010000121.1:0-34587 GCA_035650335.1 Gemmatimonadaceae bacterium
GAACGAGAACGGAGGTCCCGACAACATCACCGTCGTGATCGCGCACTTCGAGGGTGAGGGGCTGGTACCGCCGACCGAAGGCGACATCGTCGGACATTCCGTATTCGAGCTGCAGAACGCGACGCCGGCGACGCCGCTCTCGCCGGTTCGACGCATCACCGGGAAGATGCGCGGCGTCGCGGTCGCGGAGCCTGGAGCCGCCGAGCCGGCGGCCGCGCCGACTGGATTCCGCTCCGGACGGTGGAATCAGGTCCTGCTCCTCGCGCTCGCGGGCGCGCTCGTTGTCGCGCTGCTGGCCTTCCTCTATGTTCGCGTCCGTGGCGCGGTCAGCGAAGACCAGGCGCCCACGACGACGCCCGCGGACAGCGCCCGCACGAACGGGGAATGACGGAGGCGGAGCGGGGCGCCCCCGTCTCGCTGCGCACCAAGCTCCTCTGGGTGGCCGCGTTCTACTTCGCGTCGGGCTTCCCCTTTGGCGTAGCGACCGAGCTCCTCCCCGTCTACTACCGCCAGCGCGGCGTCAGCCTCACCGACATCGGCTTGCTGAGCATCATCGCCCTGCCCTGGACGTTCAAGTTTCTTTGGGCACCGCTCGTCGATCGCATTGGCACGTACAAGCGCTGGCTGCTCGGCGTGCAGATCGGCCTCGCGGGGACGATGCTCGCGCTGCTCGTCGCGGATCCCGCCCGCGCAATGCCCCTGCTCTGGGTCGTGCTCGTCGCCATGGCCACCCTCTCGGCGACGCAGGATATCGTCGTCGATGCCTACACCATTCGGCTGCTCGACACGCGCGAGTATGGTGCGGCGAATGGAGTGCGGGTCACCGCCTATCGAGTCGCCATGCTCGTCGCCGGCGGGGTGATGCTGGCCGCCGCGGGGCGTCTCGGCTGGCCGGTGATCTTCGTGATCGCGGCGGCGGCGATGCTCCTGCTCGCCGCGGTGTCTTTCACGGTGCCGCAGAGCAACACGCCGCGCGAGAGCAGCGCCGGCGGCGTGCGCGATCTGGTCAACCCCATACGCGAGCTGCTTCTCCTCCCTTCCGCGGTGGCGGTGTTGGTTTTCGTGCTGATGTTCAAGCTTGGCGACACCTCGCTCATCCCGATGACGAAGCCGTTCTGGGTCGATCGTGGCTTTTCCACGGAGAGCATCGGGGCCGCGAGCACGGTCGGCATCATCGCGGCCATCCTCGGCGCGCTCGTTGGAGGGGTGCTCACGACGCGCTGGGGAATCTTCACCGCGCTATGGAGTCTCGGTCTGGTGCAGGCCCTGTCCAACCTTGGCTACTGGGCAGCTTCCCAGATGGCGGCAACCGAGCGGGTTCTCTATGGGACGATCTTCATCGAGCAGTTCACCGCCGGACTCGGCACCGCCGCCTTTCTCTCGTTCCTGATGTCGCTCTGCTCGAAACGGTACGCCGCGACGCAGTATGCGCTGCTGTCGGCGCTCTTCCGTGTCGGCGGCATCCTCGCCGGCGCGATCTCGGGCGCGATCACGCAGAACGTGGGCTACGGAACGTACTTTCTACTCACGTTTCTGTTGGCGCTACCGGCGTTTGGCCTTCTCCCCTGGGTGCGCAAGGCCGTCCCGCGCTGACGTGCTTTGCCCGTGCATCAAGAACCCAGGGGTTCATCACGGATGACACGGATTGTACGGAAGAAGCCGAATTCGTTCTTGCGACGTTGAACCCTCCTCGCGCGACAACAAAAACTGCTTTGGACCTGCGCGTGGCGAGTCATCGGCGCCAGGAGCGATCAGGCAGTTACAGTCCCATCCGTGTCATCCGTGATGAACCCCTGGGTTCTTGATGCACGGGTCACCGCGCTCGAAGGAGCCACCGCGCCGCCGCCTGTTGCATGACGGCGTCGCCGCCCCAGGCGCTCACGATATGCGCCGGCTTCTTCAGCTCGGCGGCCAGGCGCGGATGGGAGAACTGCATCACGACGGCGTCCGGGGCCTTGTCCGCGATCCTGTCTACCGCCTTACGAGCCTCGGGCGAGTAGCCTGGACGCCCTTTCCAGCTTCGGATGTCGCCGAACAGCGCGACGACGACCGAGGCACGCCCATCCCCGCTCGGCTTCTCGACGCGCCTCACGTCGGCGCCGCCCATGGATAGCGCCTGCAGCAACGGATCGCGTGATGGCGCGGGATAGGGACCGCCGAGATCATCATCGATCACGATGACGTCGATCGGCGATGTCGTGCGGGGCGGACTACCGCGGACAACGTGCACCACGCGGTCGGCGATGCGCGCGCCCCATTCGACGTCAGCCGCCGACGCGCGTCGATACTCGTTGGGCGGTGACGCCCACTGCGCCCACTTCTGTCGCCGCCGCAGCGACATACGAATGCGGTCCCGGTCGAGCACGCCCGTCTCCAGCGCCTTGTCGAGGGCCTGCGCGACACCCACGAGATCCTTGGGGTACAACAGCACGTCGCACCCCGCGTCGAGCGCGCGGATGGCCGCCTCGCCCTCCGATCGGCCGTCGAGCACGCCCTCCATGATGAACGCGTCGGTCACGATGAGCCCCTCGAACTTCATCTGCTGACGGAGGAGCCAGCGCAGAATCTCGCGCGACAAGGTCGCCGGCAGGCCGCTCGGATCCAGCGCGGGAAACGCGACGTGCGCGGTCATGATGGAGGCGACGCCGGCCTCGATCGCTGCCCGGAACGGGACGAGGTCATTGTCGATCAATTCCATCCGCGAGGCGTTGACGGTCGGCAGCTTCATGTGCGAATCGACGGTGGTGCGCCCATGTCCCGGAAAGTGCTTGGCACACGCGAGCACGCCCTCAGACTGACAGGCGTCGATCCATTCGCTCGCGAGCTTCGCCACCAGGCGTGGGTTGTTCCCTAACGAGCGCGTCCCGATGATCGGGTTGGACGGCTCGATGTCCAGATCGCAGACGGGCGCGTAGTCCCAGGTAATGCCCATCGTGCGCGCCTCACGAGCGGTGAGCCGCGCGGCGCGGCGTACGGCGTCGACGTCGCCGAGTGAGGCGATGGCCGCCAGCGGCGGCAATCCGGTAGCGCCAGCGATCTGCTGCCCTGCTCCGCGCTCGAGGTCGGCGCCGATCAACAGCGGCACGCGCGAGCGCTGTCGCAGCTCCTTGGTGAGCGACCGGACGGCGTCCTCGACGCCGCCGAACAGGATGAACCCGCCAACGCCGAGGTGCAGCCCCTTCTCGATGAGCGGGCGCTCCTTCTCCCATCCTACCGTCGTGTCCCAGCGCAATGCCGGGAGCAACAGCTGCGCGAGCTCGCTCACGCGGGACTCCACTTGCCGAGGAGGCGCCGACCCCGCGCGCCGGTCGCCCCGGGGACGTTGCCGGTGCGGCCTTCGACGAACAGGTAGCCCATGAGCGCGAACGCGACCGCTTCCTTCGCCTCGCCATCGAAGAACACGTCGTCGAAACGCGCCACCGGGATCGGGGCGAGGAGAGCACGGATCGCCTCGACGAGCGTTGGGTTCCTGGCGCCGCCACCGGACAGAACGACCTCGGAGATCGGTTCGGGGAGAAAGCGACGATAGGCATCGGCGATGCTTCGCGCGGTCAGCTCGACGGCGGTGGCGATGGTGTCCTCCGTCGATGCGCCACACGACGCGCGGCACATCTCGATGAGCTTCTGCATGTACGCCCGTGTGAACAGCTCTCGCCCGGTGCTCTTCGGCGGTGGCGCGGCAAAGTACGGTTCACCCAGCAGGTGACCAACGACCTCGTCACACGGACGTCCGCGCTTCGCGAGCATGCCGTCGACGTCGTACGGGAGATCCGGCACCAGCATGCGAGTCACGCCATCGATCACCCCGACCCCGGGCCCGGTATCGAACGCGCGGACGCCGGTGAGATCGCCGCCGGGCGGCACGACGGTGACGTTGCCAATGCCGCCGAGGTTTTGGAGGGCGCGCCAGCGATCGGCGTCGTGAAAGAGCAGCGCGTCGGCGATCGGCACGAGTGGTGCGCCCTGTCCGCCCGCCGCGACATCGCGCACCCTGAAATCGCTCACGACACCAATGCCGGTGCGTTCCGCGATCACGGCAGGCTCACCGAATTGCCACGTCGAGTGTCCGGGCTCGTGCCACACCGTCTGCCCGTGCGACGCGATAGCGCGGACCTCCTCGCGCGAGACGCCGGCATCGGCGAGCACCGCGGTAGCGGCGTCGGCGAGCCACGCCCCAAGGTCGAAGTTCAACCGGCAGTATTCACCGGGAGTTGCTCCTTCGAGCGCGCGCAGCAGGCGCTCGCGGTGCGCGGGCGTGTATGGGATAGAGCGAAACGCGAGCAGCTCCGCCGTGATGTGATCGACACCCGGAACGAACCGGGCAACGGCAGCGGCAATACCGTCGAGGGAGGTGCCGGACATGAGCCCGACCACCACAGCGGGCGCCAGCGGAGTCTCCTCGCTGCGCGCGCGGACGCGCGCGGGCGCGACGCGAGGCGCGGCGCTCACGTGAGCGGTGGCGGTGGCGCTCCCGGAACGACGCGACGGACAACGCCCCCGGACGACGCGAGCCGGCGCTCGGCGTCCTCTCGCGTCGTCGACAGCTTCTGCATAACGATCGCCGTTTTTACGCTCCCGTGCGCGGCGTGGATGAGCCGGCGCGCCTCCTCCCGCTCCACGCCGCAGACCTCCATCAGGATGCGCTCGCCGCGATCGACGAGCTTCTGGCTCATGGCGCGCAAATCGACCATGAGGTTGCCGTACGTCTTGCCCAGGCGAATCATCGCGCCCGTGGTAATCATGTTGAGCACCAGCTTCGTGGCGGTTCCCGCCTTGAGGCGTGTCGATCCCGTCACGACCTCCGGTCCCGTGATGGGCACGATCGCGAGATCGACCTTCTCCACGAGATCCGCGGGCGGGGGCGAGCATGCCAGGATCGCCGTCCGCGCACCGCGCGCGATGGCACGCTCGAGCGCACCGCGGACGTACGGAGTGGTGCCCGAGGCGGCGATCCCGACGACGAAGTCGTTCGGGCCCACCTCACGCTCATCCATCGCGCTGGCTCCATCCGACGCAATGTCCTCGGCGCCTTCCTGCGATTTCGTCAGAGCGGGAAGGCCGCCGGCGATGATCCCCTGCACCATCTCCGGATCGGTGCCGAACGTCGGCGGACATTCGCTGGCATCGAGCACTCCCAGCCGTCCGGACGTGCCGGCGCCGATGTAGAAGAGGCGCCCGTCGGCGCGGAAGCACTGTTCGGCCAGCTCGATCGCCCGCGCGATCCCCTCACGCTGCGTTGCGACCGCCTCGGGAACGGTCCGGTCCTCGGCGTTCATGAGGTCGACGATCTCCGCGGCGCTGGCGAGATCGATGTTCGCGGTGCGTGGATTGCGTCGCTCGGTGAGACGCGAGTCGAGAAAGGACAGCGTCAAGCCCGGTGTGGGTCGAAGGAGTCGGGTAATGCGCGGCTGCCTTTTGGGCAGACGAAAAATGCGCTCGATGTGCGCATTCCGCATCCCGTGTCGGCGTCTCTATCTTAACCAGTCACTCAATCCTGCGACCAGTGCGCGTACCATTCGCTCATCTCCTGGCCGTCGTCGTCGCCGGTAGCGGCATCGCCGCTGAGGCGACCGCGCAGGTTCTCCAATTGCCGCGAGCACGCCGCGCCGTGTTCGCGACGTCGATCTGGGCCGGCTATGTCGATCCAGGCAACGTCGCGGATGGACGGACCGACACGGACTGGATTTTCTCCGATGGCCTCGGATGGCGTGCTTCCCTGGAGTACGGGATCGGCCGCGGGTCCACGCTCGGCGTCGTCGGGAGCTTCACGCGCCTGCCGCTCGAGGTTCGCAGCCGAACGGACGCGTCCACTCGCGAGGCCGAAGGGGATATTCTCTCTCTCGAGGCACTCTTTCACGCGGGCGGAGAGATCGGGCTGCATCAGGTGATCGAGGTGTCCGCCGGGGTGCGCGAGTTCCGGAACTTCCGCGCGGACGGCAGTGGTGAAAAGCTGGGCCCGGTGAGCGGGGATCGCGATCTCACCTTTGCGTTGGGGTATGGGTTCGGGTTTGGTTTTTCGAGTCGGGCACAAATCGCTCTCGTGCAGGATTTCGGCTACACCTTCCACCAGCGCGAGGGACTGCCCGCATCCTCCTCGCGAACGGCGCAGCATCGGTCCACACGGATAGGACTTCGTATCAGGCTCGGCGGCTGATCTCAGTGAGCGGCCATCGGATTGTTTCACAGGTAAACACGGGACGTACGCGCATGCGGTGCATTCGATGATTCTCGGACGTTTGACCATACTCGCGATCGCCGTCGGCGCACTCGCGACGTGCAGGCCTCCACTCGCTCGCGACAACGCGCCCTTTCCACCGGCGTGGCGGTTCAGCCCGGGGCGCGGGGCGGCGTACGCGGCGAACGCCATGGTCTCGAGCAACGACTCGATTGCGAGCCTCGTGGGCGTGGAGGTGCTGCGACGCGGCGGGAACGCCGTCGACGCCGCGGTGGCCGTGGGCTTCGCGCTCGCCGTCACCTATCCCGAAGCCGGAAACCTGGGGGGCGGCGGGTACATGGTGATTCGAATGGCCGATGGGCGCACCGCCGCCCTGGATTACCGTGAGCGCGCGCCGCTGGCCGCCACCCGCGACATGTACGCCAGGCTGATCGACAGTCTCCCGAGAGCGAGTCTCGTCGGGCATCTCGCGTCGGGCGTGCCGGGCGCCGTCGCCGGCATGGTCGAGGCGCATTCGAAATACGGGGCGTTGCCACTCGCCGACGTGATCGCGCCGGCGATTCGCCTCGCCGATTCGGGGTTCGTCGTCGACTCGGCCTTTGCGCGCTCGATCGAGAATGCGCGCGAGCTGATTGCGGGGTACGCCGGTGGGTCCGTGTTCCTGCCTAACGGTGTCGCACCCGTGCGCGGCAGCCGACTGGTGCAGCCGGACCTCGCCAACACGCTGCGTCGTATCGCTGCGCAGGGCGCCGCGGGGTTCTACGAGGGGGAGACGGCACGGCTCATTGTCGAGGAGATGCGCCGCGGCGGCGGGATCATCACCGAGGAGGACCTTCGACAGTACCGTCCAGCGTGGCGCGGCGCGCTCGAGGGCACCTATCGCAGCTATCGACTGATCACCATGCCACCGTCCTCGTCAGGTGGCGTCACGATGCTCGAGACGTTGAACATCCTCGAGACCGTTCCCGCGCTTCCGCCGTTTGGAAGCACGAAATACACGCATCTGCTCACCGAAGCGTTTCGCCGCGCGTTCATCGACCGCAATACGAAGCTCGGCGACCCCGATTTCGTGGATGTGCCGGTGCGCCGCCTGACGAGCGACGCGTACGCGCGCGAGCTCGCGACCACCATCGATTCCACGCGGGCCTCGCAGACCGGAGCGTTCGACAGCACGGCCCGCGAAGCGACGCATACGACGCACTATTCGGTGGTCGATGCGGCCGGCAACGCCGTGGCGACGACCACGACCATCAACGAGCTCTATGGCTCCGGAGTGTTCATTCCCGGGGCCGGCTTCTTCATGAACAACGAGATGGATGACTTCGCCACCCGTCCAGGGGAGCCGAATCTGTTCGGTCTCGTGCAGGGGGAGAGCAACGCGATCGCGCCCGGGAAGCGCATGCTCAGCGCGATGTCGCCGACGATCGTGCTCGACAGCGCCGGCCGCGTTACGCTCGTCCTGGGCGGACGCGGAGGCCCGCGCATCATCTCGAGCACGTTACAGGTGATCGTGAACGTGCTCGATCACGGAATGACGCTCGCCGACGCACTGGCCGCGCCGCGGATACACCACCAGGCGTGGCCCGACACGCTTCGCTACGAGACGGACGGTCTGGCGCCCGCGGTCGTCGACTCGCTCCGCGCGATGGGCCACGCGGTGGCCGAGGGACGCGCGACGGGATTGGTGAAAGCGATCATGCGGGCGCCTGCCGGCGGCTGGTACGGAGCCTACGATCCACGAACGACCGGCGGCGCGGCGGGATACTAGCTCGAACGAGGGATGATGAACGAGGACCGAGGAACTCGATTGGCTAGGTTGTCATCCAATCGAATTCCTCGGTCCTTCGTTCTCGTTCCTCGTTCGCGCCCTTAGTCCGTCTGAATCTGCGCGGCCGAGTTCAGCTTGATCGTGATGTTCCCACCGTTCGGGATGCAGCCCGCGTAATCGCCCGTGCCCATGGCGATGGCGGTTCCAGCCGCGGCACCGGTCGCCGCGCCGATCACCGTCGACTTGGTGTCCTTGCCGAGGATCTGGCCGATCACGGCGCCGGCGATCGCGCCGCCGATCACCTTCTTCGCATCGTCGCCCTTGGTGGACTCGCGCTGCGTCTCCGTCGCGACGTTGGTGATGGATGCGTCGATGGGATAGGTCTTCCCGCCGAAGCGAACCGACTGCACCACGAGACCCAGGCGGGCCGGATCATTCACGTTCTCCGAGCGCTCGACCGAGGTCACCTGCACGACGGCCGTGGCACCGGCGGGGATGACCGCTCCGTTCGAGCCCTGGACCGCGCTGTTGACGGTGGCGGTGAACCGGTCACCCGGCTTGTGCGTGTTCGTGCAGACGCGCGCGCCCGAGCTCAACGAGATCGTCGTTCCGGCGCCAATCGCCGCAACGCGCCCTTCGGTGCCGCTCGGCGCCCGGGTCACGGTGTTGCCGCTTCTCGTCGTGGTCGGCTGTGACGTGGTTGGCTGCGACGTGCGCGGACGGCTAGGCGTGGTGGTCCGCGGACGGGTCACCGTGCCGCCGCTCGTCGATGTCGATGGCACATCGGTGAGCTGCGGCTGCGCGGAGTCCTGGTTCGCGAGCTCGAGGTCGCGATTCAGCGCGGCGGTGTCACCGGCCAAATCGTCGTCACTATCGCGGCACGCGCCGATCGAAAGAACGGCTGCGAGCGCCAGCGGGGTGACAGCCCACCGGGTATATTTCGACATATTGCCTCCCTCTAGGGTCGTACTGCGTTGTCTAAACGCTTGGAATTTCTGGCGTTGCGTGTCTTCTACGCCTGCTGATTTCCCACGCGCAACAGATACATCCGGGCAAGGGATGTGCCAGTCATGAAGGTCCTCTGGCAACTGTTGCCGTATTATCGCCCATACCGCCGGCGCTTCGCCAGCGGCCTTTTTCTCGTCGTTTTTTCCTCGGGGCTTGCGGGCGTCATCCCCTGGCTGCTCCGTAGCGCCATCGACGGGATGCGCGCCGGCGTGCCCCACGCCCGGATCTACCTCATCGCCGGCGGCATGGTGTCGACGGCGCTCGTCGCCGGCAGCGCCCGGTACGGAATGCGGGAGCTGCTGAATGGGGTCTCCCGGCAGATCGAGTACGACCTGCGGAACGCGCTCTTCAGGCACCTCGAGTCGCTCGACGCCGCGTTCTTTTCCTCGATGCGGACCGGCGACATCATGGCGCGCCTAACGAACGACCTGGGCGCCGTCCGGATGGCCGTCGGCCCGGCGGTCATGTACCTCGTGAATACGGTGGCCGGCGGTGCGTTCGCGCTCGTCTTCATGCTCCGCATCGATCCCTGGCTCACGCTGATCGCGCTCCTCCCGGTGGTGCTGCTGCCGGTGATCATGGCCAAGGGTGGCGCCGCCATCCATCACCGCTTCGAGGCCGTCCAGGAACACTTCTCGAGCATGACGACGCGCGCCCAGGAGAACATCGCCGGCGCGCGCATCGTCCGCGCCTATCGACAGGAGGCGCCCGAAATCGCGCGGTGGAGCGAGCTCAACGAAGAGTACGTGCGGCGCAACATGCGTCTCGTGCACCTCTGGGGACTGCTCAACCCCGGGTTCGGGCTGCTCGCGGGACTGGGGGCCGTCATCGTGCTCGGCTATGGCGGGCGGCTCGTGCTTCGCGGGGAGATCACGGTCGGCTCCCTCGTGGCGTTCGGATTCTACCTCGCGATGCTGACGTGGCCGCTCATCGCTCTGGGGTGGGTCACGAACCTCTTTCAGCGAGGGGCGGCGTCGATGACCCGCCTGAACGAGATTCTCCGGTCGCGCTCGGCCGTCGTGGAACCTGTCGAGCCACGCGTCCTCCCGCCCGCACGCGCCGGCCGAGCGATCGAGTTTCAGCACGTCGGCTTCCACTATCCGGTGAAGGAGGGCGATCCGCCGCGCTGGGTGCTTCGCGACGTCAGCTTCTCCGTTCCTTCGGGGGCGACGCTCGGCGTCGTCGGTGCGACCGGCAGCGGGAAGAGCGCGCTCATCGACCTCATCCCGCGCCTCTACGACCCCCAGGAGGGAACAATATTGATCGATGGCGTACCAAGTCGGGAGCTTTCGATCGAGGCCCTGCGGGGCGAGGTCGGCTACGTCCCCCAGGATACGTTCCTGTTCAGCGATACCATCCGGTCCAATCTGGCCTATGGGGCGACGGACGACGCCGGCGTCGAGTGGGCGGCCACCATCGCGCAGCTCGACCGCACGATCGCGGATTTTCCCGGTGGATATGAAACCCTGCTGGGCGAACGTGGTATCAATCTGTCCGGCGGCCAGAAACAGCGTGTGGCGCTCGCCCGCGCGCTCGCAAGGCGGCCCGCCATCGTGCTGCTCGATGATGCGCTCTCGGCCGTGGACTCTCACACCGAAGCTGAAATTCTTCATGGATTGCGCGACGCTCTAGGTGGTCGGACCGCGATCATCGCGTCGCACCGGATCAGCGCCATTCGCGAGGCGAGCTGGATCATCGTGCTCGACGAGGGGCGCATTGTCGAGCAGGGGCATCACTCCGAGCTGCTCGCGGCCGGAGGTCGTTATTGGTCGCTGCTCAACCGTCAATTGCTCGAGGATTCGATCGAGCGGGAGCCGGATGCGCTGGCACCTGGTGCGGTTTCACAGTAACGTAGACCGAGATGAAATCGTCGCTCGCCGATCAACCGAAGCTCGATACGCGCTCGCTCGAGGAACGTCTCGCTCACTTCGAGGAGCAGCACCTGCAGCTCACGAGGCAGATCGCGGAGCTGCGGAACGAGGATGCGATGAAGACGCAGTTCCTCGCGAACATTTCGCACGATCTGCGCACGCCCCTCACCGCGATCATCACCCACGCCGAGATCCTCCGCGACGGAATTCTCGGTGAGCTCAACCCGCGTCAGCGCGAGAGCGTGATCGGGATGATCAACGGGGGACGGCAGCTGCTCGACATGGTGGCGGACATCCTGACGTACGCGCGGAGCGCCGCCAACCAGCTCACGACCTCACACACCGAGTTCGCGATCGATGCGCTGATCGAACAGGTGACGACCCTCAACGGCCCGTTGGCGGCCAAGCGGTCGCTGAGGCTCACGGTCGACGTCGAGGCGAATCTGCCACCGGTGCGGGCCGATCGAGACAAGATCGCCCACGTCATCAGCAACCTCCTCGGCAACGCCATCGATTTCACCGCCTCGGGCGGCCGCGTGTGGGTCCGTGCGTCGCGGTCGCTCAGCGAGTCGCAGCCGACGATCCTGATCGAGGTGGGTGACACCGGGATCGGCATTGCGCCGGAGCACCACGAGCTCGTGTTCCGCGAGTTCGCGCAGGTCGACGCGTCTCCGTCGCGCGCGCATCACGGCACCGGCCTCGGCCTCGCCATCGCCCGCAAGTTCGTCGAGCTTCACGACGGCCGCATCTGGGTCGAGAGCACGCTCGGCCAGGGCAGCCGATTCTACTTCACCCTGCCCTGCCGAAGCGAGAACCGGGAGTAGCACCCGGCCCAACCCACATCCTCGTCGTCGAGGACAATGCGCTCGTCACGAGCGCGATGCGCATCCTGCTCGAGGACGCCGGGTTTCGAGTCAGCACGGCCAGTCGGGTCGGGGAGGCGTACGAGGCGTGCCGGAGGGATCCGCCCGAGGTCGTCCTGCTCGACCTCCGGCTTCCCGATGGCGATGGGCTGACACTGCTGACCCGGCTGCGCGACCATGGCGGGCCCGTTCCGGTCGTCGCGGCGCTCACGGGGCGTGACGAGCCGGAGGTGCGGGAGCGGTGTCGGCGCGCCGGGTGTGTGGACGTGCTGGTGAAGCCGGTGGATGTGCGCTCGCTGGGAACGCTCGTTAGGTCGTGGCTCGCCGCCCCGCACTCACCGGCGTGAGTCGCCGCGATAATACTCCTCGATGCACATGGTGATCACGCGGTCGAGCGCGGAGTTGCCTCCGTCCCGCGGCTGGCCGTGCCGCTGGGGGAGTGACGTCCACACCTTCTTGAAGAGCACGATCAGCTCCTCCGGCCGGGCGCCCACACGCCGCCCGTCCGCGCACAGCCGCTGGATCTCGTCGCGGAGGCGTGTATCGGCCTCGCCGGGTTGCGCTTCGAGCGCAATTTGAATCGTTCGCGTCGTCGCGTCGATGAGCGTCTGTTCGTGCGTCACTTGGACACGATGGAGTGTCTCGTGGCTCCGCCGCCTTACGCCAACCCTGATGCATCGGACTACGTCGCCCGTATTCGCAACCTATATATCGGCAGGACCTCGGCAGTCAAGCGGCGTGGCGTCACGGATGTGCGTTCGGCCTGGTACCATTCCGTACCAGCCGTCACGCCGCGATCAGATGCGATTGCGAATCGCGTCGGGGGTCAGACGCTGAAGGTAGCCGGCCAGCACGGAGAAGTAGTCGGTGAGCAGCAGCACACCGACGAGGATCAGGAGAACTCCGCCGGCACGGCTGATCCACATCATGTGCGTCCGCACCTTCGTGAAGAACGACAGGAAGTGGTTGATCGCCAGGGAAGCGGCCAGAAACGGCACGGCGAGCCCGAGCGAGTACGCGGTGAGCAGTCCAAGACCGCGGGCGAGGTCGGCTTCGCTCGACGTGTAGATCAGGATCGAGCCGAGAATGGGGCCAATGCAGGGAGTCCACCCGGCGCCGAACGCGATCCCGACGAGGACCGTGCCGAGGTAGCCGATGGGCTTGTCAGCGAGGTGGACACGACGTTCGCGAGCGAAGGCCATGAGATTGAACGCACCCAGCAGATACAGCCCGAAGATGATGATCAGCACCCCGCCGACGCGGCTGATCCAGTCGCGGTAGACGAGCAGCGCACGCCCCAGAACGGTCGCGGTGGCGCCGAGGGCGAGGAAGATGAGCGTGAAGCCGAGGATGAAGAGCAGCGAATGAACGAGTGCGAGGCGGCGCGCCTTCTGCACTTCATCGAGCGTCAGCCCGGTGATGAAAGTGACGTAGCTCGGGACGAGTGGTAGAACGCAGGGCGACAGGAAACTGAGTAACCCGGCGGTAAACGCGATGACGATGCCCAACGAGGCTGAACCTTCCATACGGGCTCCGAGGGTGGAGCGCCGGCGCCGCAAGCGAATGGGCCCGGTGCTCCGGTGGTATTACTCGCTCAAATTCAGCGCCTTCCGACGAGAGCGCAGACCGCGCGACGAGCGGCGCGGGCTCGTCGCGTTACAGATCGACGCGCTCGCGTACTCCGACCTGCGGCGAGCGCTCGAGCTCGGGTACTGCCCGACGATCGCCCGCCTCCTGAATGACGAAGGCTTTCACCTGCGCCGATGGTTCTCGGGGCTCCCGTCGGCGACGCCATACTGTCAGGCGGGAATCTTCCACGGCGAGAACGACGAGATCCCCGCGTTTCGATTTTATGACCGCCGTGCGCGCCGCATCATTACCTGCAACGCTCCCGAAGGCGTGCAATATATCCGGGATCGCATCCATGCGCC
The DNA here is from genome assembly GCA_035650335.1 of Gemmatimonadaceae bacterium. Taxonomy (GTDB): domain Bacteria; phylum Gemmatimonadota; class Gemmatimonadetes; order Gemmatimonadales; family Gemmatimonadaceae; genus JAICNG01. The sequence continues at coordinate 13,617 of DASRHU010000121.1, forward strand.
GGGGGTGCTCGCGGGCGGATCGAGCTACGTGAACCTGCTCGACGGTGACGCCGAGACGGTGGCCTTCACCATTGCCACGCGAGAGCACTCCTCGATCTTCCGGCGGCTCGGCGGCTTCCGGATGGCGGTCCTGATCCTCGTACACCCCATTCGGGTGCTGCGCATGGGAGTGCAGTCGATCGCCGAGTGGCTGCGAGAGGAATACGAGCGGCTGCGCCACGAGCTCGCCGGCAAGGCGACGCATGCGGAAGGGATATTCCCGTTCCTGCGTGTCTTCACGAACGTCGTCGTGCGAGAGCTCCAGACGATGGCGATCATGCTCGACATCTATCTGGGCATTCCGATCATCTACAGCACGTTCATGCAGTACGATGAGATGGGCCACCATTTCGGCCCGTCGAGCCGCGTCTCACTCGCCGACCTGCGGCGCACCGATGCGCGCATCGGGGAGATCTGGCGCATGATCCGCGCGGTCAGCTCGAGACCCTACGACCTCGTCATTCTCTCGGATCACGGGATGACGCCTGCCTCGAGCTACCGCGTGCGCTTTGGCGAGTCGCTGGGCACGACCGTGCAGCGCATCCTCGAGGGCGATGCGCGGCAGGCGGGGATCACGCCGCTCTCCAGCCTCATGAGCGTGGCGCCGCCGGGTGAGTACGTCGACGTCGCCGCCCAGATCGTCGACGAGGCGGCGGCCGCGACCGACGCGCGGCACGTCCGTACCGGGCGCGTCCTTCGGCGCGTGCGCGACTGGCTGCGCAGCCGGTACGGCGTCCGGGAGCTCGTCTGGCCGGAGAAGTACTGGATGAGCGAGCGCCACGACGTCGTCGTGACGTTCAGCTCCTCGCTCGCGCACGTGTACTTCGCCGACGCGCTCGATCCGCTCTCGCTTCCGCACATCGCGCGCGACCGGCGGCGAACGCATCTCTACACCTCGCTCCTGGTACATCCGGGCATCGGGATCCTGTGCACCCGCCTGAAGGATGGTGTGCACGTCGAGAGCCGGTCGGGGCGCGCGTTGATCACCGGCGAGCAGCTCGAGGTTCTCGAGGGCGCCAATCCCCTGGAGCGCTACGGGGTGGAGCCATGCGTCCTGCGCGCCATCGCCGCGCTCGTCAGGCAGCCCAACGCCGGCGACATCGTGATCTTCGGCGCGTACGACGGCTACGACATCGTCTCGTTCGACGATCAGATCGGCGCGCACGGCTCCGCGGGCGGCGATCAGGTGTGGCCGTTTCTCGTGACGCCGCCCGAGGTGGAGGTCTCGAACGAACGGATCGAGGATGCGCGGGACATCCATCGCGTCGTCATGACGCGATGGGCTCGGCAGCATACGGATCGAGAATCGAGGATCGAGGAGGGGCAAAACGAGGCGATTCGCGCCTGAACGCGGACCAGCGCTCCCTCAGTCGGCGGTCCTCGATCGGCTCGTCCAGCGCTCTTCGACCAGCGCCTCCCGAAACATCTCCCCGGTGAGGCGCTCCGGATCCTCATCTTCGCCTGCGCGTCGGAGAACCCCTCGAACGACCGCCTCCACCGTTGCGAGGGGCGCATCCGCCTCCGCGGTGACGCTCGCTTCCCAGCGCCCGCGGTCGGGCCCCTTGAGGACGAGGCGGTAGCGCGCCGAATACACGATGTGGCGCGAGGGCCCGTTGCCCCCATCGGCACCTTCGGCCGGAGGTTCCGGCTCGACGGCCACCACCGCGGCGCCAGTCTCCTGACCGCCCTGGCGGATCGGGCGGAAAAGCCGCACCTCCTCCACCCGGTCAGGCGGCACCCGCTCGCCGATCGCGAGCAGGAAGCGTCGCCTCGTTTCGTCGCTCATCGTGCCGCCGCCTGTGGCGTACTGGTCCCGAGCGCCTGACGCGCCGCGATCTCCCGCTCGACGTAGAGCCGCAGGATGTGCATGAAATCCTGCGCATTGGTGACGACGCCGAATGCCTGATGCGTGCCGCGATCCTTCAGCTTGCTGACGACGAACTCCGACGAATCGACGCAGATCGTCGCCAGCTCGCGCAGCGAGCCGTCCCGCTCGGTCACGAACGCGGGGAGCATGTTGCCGGTGGCGATCGCATGGAGCGCGGTCGCGATCAGGATCGCCATCGTCGCGCGGATCGCGTGCGCGCGCATCGCGTCCTGCGCCTCGAGGTTGTCGGTGATCACGTCGGGAAGCGGGCCGTCATCGCGAATCGAGCCCGTCAACACGAACGGCACGTTGTGCGCGACGCAGGCGTGCATGATGCCATCCTTGATGATCCCCTGCGTCACCGCCGCGGCGATCGACCCGGCGGCCCGCACCTTGTTGATCGCACGCATGTGCAATCCGTGTCCACCCGACGTCGCTTCCCCACTCCCGGTCATCCCGAGTGTCGTCCCGAAGATCGCGGCCTCGATGTCGTGCACCGCGACCGCGTTGCCCGCGAGGAGCGCGCCGACGAACCCGTTGGCGATGAACCACGTCATGTCCGCGCGCGCGCGCGAATGCACCAGTGCCGGCCCGGTGACCCACACCGGGTAGCCGCCGCGGTCGCGCTCATCGACGAGGATGCGCGCCATCAGCGAATAGTCGATCGGCTTCTCGCGCGACACTTCGCTCGTCATGAACTTGAACTCACCTTCGTCGGAATCGCCGAGGAAGGCCCCGGAGTGCACGTAGATCCCTTCGCTGCCGTCCTCTTTCGCTCCGACAGCCACCGGGTCGCCCTGTCGCACCCGTCGTCCTTCGCGCACCCAGAGCTCGCCCCTCGCGTCGCGCACGAGCGCGGCATCCATGCGCGGCTCGCGCGGCATGCGCCACGCCCCGTCGAGCTTCACGTACGTGGGGAGGTTCGTCGTGGAGAAGAAGCCCTCGGGCAGCACGCCGTCCAATGGTGCCGGAACGAAGCGGGCGTTCGGCGCCTGCGCAAATCGCGGCGCGGTGAAGTCGGGATGCGAGAACGACACGTCAGCTCGAGTTGCTCGGTGTGTCAGGCAGAAGCGGAAGACCCGCGCACACCGAAAGATGGCCTTGCGACCTCGGGGGATACAACCGCTACTCGTACATATCGTCCGGATCGGCCGCGGCCAGCTCCACGAGAAACTCGGCGATTCGCTCGACCACGGCGCGCGTGTATCGCGCCCCCTTCTCGGCGGTCGCCCGCGAAGGGTCGCCAATGCCGGTGTCGGACGTGACTCGCGTCCAGGCGCGCGGAGCCCACGCCCAGCCTTCGCGCATTCCCTGGGGTCGCGGTTTCTTCGCGGCTCCCGAGCCGGCCTCGGAGAGCGGGCGCACGAGGGACGGGGCCACGTGCATCATCACGCTCGTCTCGAGCTCTCCGGCATGGTCTCCCGATTTCTCGAAGAACCCGTCCGGATCGACGATCTTCCACCACTCGATGGCGCAGAGGTAGAGCCGAGTCCGCGGCGACAGCTCGCGGATCATCTGCCGGAAATCGTTCCCACCGTGCCCGTTGAGGACGACGAGCTTTCGGACGTGAGCGGCGAGCGAATCGACCACATCGCGCAGCACGGCGCTCTGCGTCGACGGATTCATGTTGACGGTCAGTGGTATGTCGAGCTGCGCCGTGTTGACGCCGAACGGCACCGTTGGCAGGACGACCACCTTCGCGCCGCGCTCCCACGCGCGACGCGCCGCGGCGGCGGCGAGCACGTCGCACTGGACGTTGTCCGTTCCGTACGGGAGGTGATAGTTGTGTGCCTCGGTCGCTCCCCAGGGCAGGATCGCGACCTCGTATCGCGTGGACGAGATCGTCCGGAACGTGGACTCGCCGAGGATGTACGGTCGTGTCATGAGATCCGAGGTCGAATGTCTAGAGCAATGAGACCGGGTCCCGGTCGATGACGGCTCGCATGTCGTAGGCTGTCGGGACGTCGAAGCGCTCCAGAAAATACCGCGCGACGCGTGTCAGCGATCCGGGGTGCTCCGACTTCAGCAGGAAATGCCAGCGCCACCGCCGCTTGATGCGATCGATCGGACACGGGGCCGCGCCCACCACCGACACCGGCAGATCGGGAGCGCTGCGAATGAGCTCGCGCAGCCAGTCCGCCGCGGCGATCGCGACGTTCGCCGTCGGCTCCTCGGCGAGACCACTCAGGATGACGTTCGCGACCCGCGTGTGGGGAGGGTACGGCGGATTGCGACGCGCCGGAAGCTCTTCCGCCACGAACGCCGCGTAGTCGTGCGTGATCGCGCAGCGGACGGCGTGATGGGTTGGCACCCGTGTCTGAATGATCACGAGGCCGCCCTTCGGTCCTCGCCCCGCCCGGCCCGCGACCTGACTCAACAGTTGAAAGCTGCGCTCGGACGCGCGGAAATCCGGAAGGTTGATGCCGACGTCCGCATCGACGACGCCAACGAGGGTGACGTTAGGGAAGTCGAGCCCCTTCGCGATCATCTGCGTCCCGAGCAGGATGTCGACTTCGCCGCGTCCCACGCGATCGAGGATGTCCGCGTGCGCCCATTTGCCGCTCGTCGTGTCCACGTCCATGCGCGCGATGCGTGCCGCCGGCCATCGCTCGCCGAGCAACCGCTCGACCTGCTGGGTCCCGAGACCGCGCTGCCGTACCGTCGCTCCCCCGCATCGCTCGCACCTGGTGATAGGCGGGGTCTGATACAGACAATAGTGACAGACCAGCCGCTCTGGCGTGCGGTGATACGTCAGCGTGATGCTGCAGTTGGGACATGATGTCACGTAGCCGCAGTCACCGCACTGCACGAAGGATGCGTAGCCGCGCCGGTTGAGCAGGAGGATACTCTGCTCCTCCCGCATCAGACGCTCCTGGAGAGCGCCCTCGAGCCGCTCCGCGATCACGGCGCTGAAACCGCCGGCGACCCGTGCGGCCTGCGCACTCTTCGCTCGCAGGTCGACGACCTCGACGGCCGGCATGCGTCCCGCTCCAACGCGCTCGGGCAGCGTGAGCAGTCGGTACTTCCCCGTCTGGCTGTTGTGCCAGCTCTCGAGGCTGGGGGTAGCGCTCCCGAGCACGACGACCGCGCCTTCCTCTCGCGCACGTACGATCGCCACTTCGCGGGCGTGATAGCGAGGGGTCTCACCGTTCTTGTAGCTGCCCTCGTGCTCCTCGTCGACGATGACGGCGCCCAGGTTGTCCAGCGGTGCAAAGATCGCTGAACGCGCCCCGACGGCGATGCGTCGGTCGCCGCGCTTGAGCGCGAGCCAGGCGTCGTACCGCTCTCCCTCGCTCAGGGCCGAGTGAAGCACCGCCACCCGATCGCCGAACACCGCGCGAAAGCGATCGACGGTCTGGGGGGTGAGCGCGATCTCGGGAACGAGGACGATGGCGGTCTGATTCCGCCGGTCCACGATCTCGCGCAGCAGCTCGATGTAGACGAGCGTCTTGCCGCTCCCCGTGACGCCATGCAGGAGGAATACGTCCCCCGGTTTCCCCTGCACGAGAGCATCGATCGCGGCCCGCTGCGGCGGCGATGGAACGTGGTGCTCGTGCGCGATGGGACGTCGCAGCGCGAATGGGTCGCGCTCCACGACCGATTCCTCGAGCGTGATGAGGCCCTTCTTCACGACCTGGTCGAGCACACTCGAGGATGCGCCGAGATTCTCGAGCAAATGCGCGACCGGACTGCGTCCGCCGAGCGACTCGAGCAGCTCGTAGAGCGCGCGCTGCTTCGCGGCGCGGCCGAATGTCTTGTCACGCAGCTCGAGCGACGGGAGTCGTTTCGCGACCACCGCGATGCGCTCCGTTCGCTGCTCGGGCGTGGGACGCATGGCGCCGGCGAGCAGCGACGGCATCGCGGCCCGAAAGATGACGCCGAGCGGGACGACGTAGTACTCCGCCATCCAGCGGCAGAGCGCGAGCATGCGCCCGGAGAACACCGGCTCGACGTCCGGCACCTCGAGGATCGCGCGGGGTGTCTTGACGGATGTGTCGTCGGGGGTCGCGACGCAGATCCCGACGGCGCGACGCTTTCGAACGGGCACGATGACGCGCGTGCCCGGGACGATGGGATTCGCCGGCTCGCGATCGACCGCGTACGTGAACGTCTGAAAAACGGGGAGCGGGAGCGCGACCTCGACGAAGCGAGGCGCGGTCATGCTTTCGTGACGCCCAACCCCGGTGCGTCGCGGAGCGCGATGCGGCCGCCCGCGATCGAGACACCGATGAACGGATCGTTCGCGACGAGTGCCGCTCCGTCGAGATCGGCGTAGTCGAGCAGCGGCGCGAAGTGCGCGGCCGCGGTGATGCCCAGGCTCGTCTCGATCATGCACCCGCACATGACGAGCATTCCCTGCGTGCGAGCCGCCGCGATCATCCGAAGCGCTTCGCGCAGTCCGCCGCACTTGCCCAGCTTGATGTTGATGCCATCGACCGCGCCGACGAGGCGCGGAATGTCGGCGCTCGTCACGCACGACTCGTCGGCAATGATCGGGAGCGGCGAACGCTCGCGGACGAAGCGGAGCCCGTCGAGGTCGTGGGCCGCCAGCGGCTGCTCCACGAACTCGACTCCGTGCCTGACGAGTGCATCCATCATGCGAAGGGCGTGCTTCGGCGTCCATGCGGCGTTCGCGTCGACGCGGAGCACCTTGTCCGGCGCCGCCTCTCGAACGACGTGCAGGATCTCCTCGTCGTGATCGGACCCGAGCTTCACCTTCAGAATCGGGTACTCGCTGGCCTCGGCCACCTTGCGGCGGAGCTCGGCCGCATCACCAATGCCGATCGTGAAGCTCGACCGCGGCGCTTTGGCGGGATCGAGTCCCCACATTTTCCAGAGCGGGACCTCGAGGCGTTTGGCGGCGAGGTCGTGAAGCGCGGCACTGACGGCGCTCTTCGCCGCTCCGTTGAACCGGACGGCGCGATCGAGCTGATGCTCGATTTCCTCGAGCGACCATGGGTTGATCCCCTCGATCGCCTCCGCCAGACGCGGAAGTACGGCGACGACCGTGTCCGCCGTCTCGCCGTAGAACCTGCTCGGGGATGCCTCGCCCCAGCCCTCGTTGCCGTCGGAGTCCACCACCCGAACCCAGACGACGCGGAACTCGCTGGAACCGCCGCGGGCGATGGTGAACGGATGCTTCGTGCGGAGCGTCAGGATCTCGTGCGAGATCTTCATGAGCGCACGCTCGATGGCGTCGCACCCGTCCGCCGGGGTATCCACGCGGCGCGCCGTTCGTCGACCGCGCCGGTGACGCCGAGGAACGCGATCAGCGCATCGGCCAGATCGTTCCCGCGCTGATACCGCTCCCCCGCACTCTTCGCCAGGCATCGCATGACGATCTGCGCCATCGCCGCGGGCACGCGAGAGTCCACGATGTCGGGCGAGGCCGCCTGCTCATGCACGTGCTTGTAGCCGATCGAATACGAGTCGGCCCCGTCGAACGGGGGAAAGCCGACGAGCATCTCGTAAAGCATGACGCCGACGGCGTACAGATCGCTTCGCCCATCCACCATCCGGCCCATCGCCTGCTCGGGGGACATGTAGTGCGGAGTGCCCATGGCGCGGCCGGTGCCGGTGAGTCGCGCGTGGAAGCGCGCCGTCGCGATGCCGAAATCGGTGATCAGGGCGTTGCCATCTTCGTCGAAGAGGATGTTGTCCGGCTTGATGTCGCGATGCACGATGCCGTGACGATGCGCGTAGTCGAGCGCGACCGCGACCTGCGCGCAGACCGCCGCCGATCGCGGAACGGGAACCGTTCCGTCGCGCACCACGACGTCGGCCAGCGACCCATTGGCGAGGTACGGCATGACGAGGAAGACGACGTTGTCCACCTCGCCATAATCCATGATCGAGCAGATGTGCGGGTGCGACAGCTGCGACGACGCCTCCGCCTCCCGCTTGAAGCGCTCCCGCATCTCGGCATCGCGCGCGAGGTGCGGGAGCAGCGCCTTGATGACCAGCGGTCGCTCGAGCACGGCATGCTGCGCGTAGTAGACGTTCGCCATGCCGCCCGTCCCGAGCCGACGATACACGCGGTAGCGCCCGCCAGTGGCCCGACGAATCGTGTCGAGCTCGTCGTCAGGCTTCGCGCCCGGCGCGTCGGGGACCTCGGGAAGGTCGGCCTGGCATCGCGTACACTTCGCGATCGATGCGCGATTCCACGTGCCGCACTCGGGACAGAACATCTACACTCCGAAATCCAGCCGGACGAAATCGTACGGCGGCCAGGGGCCGGTGACGTGAAGACGCAGCCCCGGTGCACGGCGGCCCTGCTCCGTCACCAATTGCTCGAACGTCGAGAACTCGCTGCGCTCGACGAGGAACGCGGCGCTGACGATGCGCCCATCCTCCGGGCGAAGTGGCAGCGTCGCGACCGCGGATCTGCGCAAATTGCGGAGGCACTCGTTGGCGACCGAGACCTGATCCGGATCTTCGGCGTTGACGTCATCGCCCGGCAGATCGGACGCGTGGACGCGAGCCTCACATCGACCTTCGACGAAGTGAATGGCTTCGACGAGCGATACGTAGTTCAGCTCGAGCCATCGGTAGATGTGGTCCTCGGACTTGAAGACGGTACCGCACGGCGCGGGGAGAATCGTGTGGGCGCGAAACACGGCCTCGACGATCCGCTCGCACTCGAGGAGCTCCGCGTCATCGAGCGGCGGAATCGCGTACGCCGACGGCCGCACGATCGCCCCAATGTCGCGCACCGCCACGACACTGGTGCTGTCCACGAGCGGCCGGTCGTCGGCGTGCTCGAGCGTGGCCACCCCGTACAGCCGCAACCCGGTCAGAGCCACTTGCGCCACACGAGAATGAACAGGAGGAAACCGCCGATACCGAGCTGAAGCGCGAGCATGAGCCAGAAGCCTAACGGGTGGCCGGACAACGGAATGTGCTCGAAGTTCATGCCCCACATCCCGCTCACCACGACGAACGGCACGCTGAGGGTGGCGATGACCGACAGCCCCTTCGTGACGACGCCGAGCCGGTTCGACACCTGCGTGAGATAGGCCTCCATCGTGCCGGAGAGAAGGTCCCGCTGGGTTTCCAGACCGTCGTTGATCCGAAGCACGTGGTCGTACACGTCGCGGAAGTAGATCTGCGTCTCGTGCGAGAGCAGCGCGTTGGGGCGGTTCGTCAACAGGTTGAAGACCTCGCGCTGAGGGAAGAGGTGTCGCCGCAGGGAAAGGATCAGACGCTTCACCGCAAGAATGTCCTGGAGTGTGTCGCGCTGAAAGCTGACGAACACGCGGTCCTCGAACGCCTCGACCAGACCATCGATGCGCTCCAGCAGCGGAAAATACTCGTCCACGGCCGTGTCCATGATCAGGTGAAGCAGGCGCTGCGCGCCGCGACCGAGGACATCGGGGCTCCGCTCGAGCACGTCGCCCACGATCTTGATGCTCCGCGCCCGCTCCCCGTGCACGGTCACGAGGTAGTTCGGGCCGAGGAAGAAGTAGAGGTTGAACGTGTCGAGGTCGTACGGGTCGGGCGTCTCATCCTCGAACGCCACCCCACGCACGATCATGAAGATGTAGCCGTCGTATTCCTCGAACTTGACACGCGATTCGGGATTGAGCGTGTCCTCGATGGCGAGGGGGTGAAAGCCGAACACCTTTTCCAGGACCGCCAGCTGATGTCGATTCCTCGAATCGACATCCACCCAGAGCTGTCCGGTGCCCGAGCGCACCACCTCGGCGAGCTCGCGCGGACCGAGATCGCGACGCGTCGTGCCGTCGGCATCACGAAGCCAGCTGCGCGGGACCTTCCCCTCGAGCGCCGTGCTCGGTGCGACACTCATCGCCGTCATGCCGACCTCGCGTGCGGCCACTTCACGCCCTTGACGAGCTGGAAACCAATGGCTCGCTCACGCGAGAGCTCGCGAAGGAGGGTCGTTTCGCGCTCGACGGCGCCGCGCGCCTCGCGCCACCCCTGCCGCCAGGTGCGTCCGAAAATCTGAATCTTCTGTCGCCAGTTGAGCACCGGGGTGTTCGACGCGCTCGAGCCGGTCCACCGCGCGCCCGAGGCGGAGCCTGTCGTCCAATCCTGGACCTGCACGTCGACGACACCCGCGTCGCGCAGCATCTGCTTCCACTCCACCAGGAGAAAGGGGCGCAGTCCGAGTCGCTCGATGAGCAGCTCCCGGGCGCCGAGAGAGATTTCGGAGCTCCACGTTGGCTGGAGAAGGACGACGGGCCCCATCGGCTTGGTCACACGCACGAGCTCCGCGACGGCCCGTGCCGGATCACCCGAGGATGATAGCGCAGGCTCCCCGATGGCGATGTCGAAGACAGCGGTCTCATACGGAAGGTCGTCGAGCGGGGCGCCCTGGTAGTGAAGCTGCGCGGCCTCGGGGAGCGATCGCGCGCGGGCCTCGGCGCCCGATATGGCGTCCGCGTCGGGATCGACTCCCGTGACCGATGCACCCGTGCGAAGGGCCAGCCACTCCGAGGTGACGCCGTCCCCACACCCCGAGACCACGATTTCCCGCTTCGGCGCGGCCTCCGTGACCCTCGCGACCTCCCGGTAGAGGTCTTCACCGGTCGCCCGCCAGCGGCCGACTACCGCCATCTGGACCAGGCGGAGGACCGCCGGGACCGGCGGGACGCGCGGAGTTGCGCTCATGTCGGACGAAATGTACCCCGCGCGTGAATGGGCGGGCAAGCAATCGGGCGACGTCGTCAGCCGAATAGCGCGCGCATGTGCTCGACGCAGGCCTCCCCCACGCGCTCCGGCGCGTAGCCGCCTTCCAGGGCGCTCACAACTCGCCCTCCGCACCACGCCCCTGCCCGATCGACCATCATGCGGGTCAGGCGCGCGATGTCGTCGATCTCGAGCGTGAAGCCGCCCAGGGGGTCACCCCGCAAGGAGTCGAAACCGGCCGAAATCAGGACGAGATCAGGCGTGAACCCGCGGGTGGCAGCATCCACCCCCTTCTCGAAGGCGTCCACGTACCGCTGCGCCGGGAGCCCTCCCGGGAGCGGGATGTTCCAGACCGTGCCGTGCGGTCCATGGTCGTCGGCGGCACCCGTCCCTGGATACCAGGGCCACTGATGCATGGACAGGAAATGCACGTCAGGGTCGTTCTCGACCAGCGCCTGCGTCCCGTTCCCGTGGTGTACGTCCCAGTCGACGATGAGCACGCGCCGAAGACCGTGGCGTCGCTGAGCGTATCGTGCCGCGATCGCGACGTTCCCGAACAGGCAGAACCCCATCGCGCGGTCGGCGAGGGCATGATGCCCTGGTGGCCGGACGGCGCAGAAGGCTCGCATTCCCTCGCCGCGCATCGCGAAGTCCACTCCGTCGAGAAGCGCGCCGGCGCCTGCCCGAGCGGCCCCCCAGGACCCCTCGCTGGCGACGGTATCCGCGTCGAGGCGCCCGCCACCGGCGCGCGCGAGCTCCCGCACCTCCGCCATGTACGACCGCGCATGTACGAGTGCGATCTCATCTTCCGTCGCGTGGCGCGAGTCGATGTGCTCCACGCTCGTCAGAACCTCCGGATGCTCACGCAGCGCCCGCGTGATCGCGCGAAGACGGCCGACGTGCTCGGGATGTCCCCACCCCGTGTCGTGCCGCCCGCAGTCGGAGCTCGAGATGAACGCGACGCTCACGCAGCGCCTCTGAGGCGTCGCGAAGCGATCTCGGCCACCAGCAGCGCGCTCACGAGCGCGAACAGAAGCGCCGGCGACGGTGCCCACGGCGCCTCGCCGCCTGTCACCGTTTCCGCGGCCGTGGGCGTTCCCAGCGCGTGAACGAGACGTGCGACGGGAGCGTCGTCCTCGTCCCGCTGGCGGGGAATCTCCACGACCGCGCGGTACGCCGCCGCCGCAACGAGCGCGGCCCACCACGCGCGGTGCGCGTCGACGGCCCGGCCGCCCCCGCCAAGGCGCCAGCGCCAGGTCTCGTCGTAGCCGATTTGCACGACCCGGCCGGACTCGACCCTGCGGGCGGCGACCGCGACTCGGCCGTCGCGTTGCTCGAGCGTGACTGCGTCGGATCGCGGCAGGATCGCGAGAAAACCGAGCGCGCGGCGCGGGGCATCATCGGCGAACGTCAGGGATGCGGGTCGGACGCGGGCGCCCGTGCGCCCGGCCGCCAGCGAGGCGAGCGATGCCATGCTCGTCGACCCGGCGAGGACAGCGCCGCCACCCGATCGCACATAACGAGTGATCCCGGCGGCATCGCCCGGTGTGACTGTCCCGACGACGATGACGGCAGCGTGACGCGCTGTATCGAGCGCACCAGGCCGTCCCTGGCTGACCGCGATGCCGGGTGCGAGGGTGAGGCGTGCGTCCACCGGCCAGCCCGCCTCCTCGAGCGCGGTGATGACGAACTTCGCCTCCCAGGAAACACCGCCGAGCACCAGTATGCGTCGTGACGCGATGCTGTCACGAACGCGCGCGACGGCGCGCTGGCCCCCCATCGCGGCGGTGAGCCGGCCGCTGGTCGCCGGGGCGAGTGCCGTTCCCCCACCTCCGGTCGCGACGAGAGTGTCGATCGGCGCGATCGCGTCGCTCAAGGCGACTCGCGCTCCGGATGGGGCCGCGAGCCAGATCATTGTGCCTCCGAGCGGATCGACCGCGGAGGCGACTTCCAGCGCGAGGGGGTGCAGGTCACGTCCGCTCCACGACACCGGTGTCCCCGCACGACGCAGCGCGCGAAGCCACGCGCGCTCCTCGTTATGCGGGGGCGCGTCCAGCTCCACGTGCACACGCGACGGCGCCGCCGCCGTCCACCGCTGGAGCGACGCGCGCAGGTCGGCGCTGCTGGCGCGCTCGGGAGCGTCGGTCGCCGGCCGTGACGCGATCCAGGCGGCGTACGCCAGGACGAGCAGGGCGAGCACGCGAAGCCCGCGCTCGACGTGGATTCGGATGGTGTCAGCGGGTGAGTGCATACACCACCACGTTCACGGCGAACTTCGTGTTGTCCACGGCGAGAAAGCGCTTGTTGTCAGGGTGATATCCCCATTCGGACGAGTAGTCCTTATTGCTGTACAAGACGCGGAGCGTCCCGTCGCGCGTAATGCCGAGGAGGTGCTTGTGCACCAGGTTGTCCCCCCACCCGTTGAGCTCGTGGCTCGTCGTTGGCGGGCCGTCGGGAAACTGAAAGAACGCGCGATAGAGCGGGTGATCGTTCGGCACCTCGGCGAGTGGGGCGACGGCGCGACCGATCTCTTCCGTCGCCGTCTTGTGAAACGCGCCGTCGATGTCGTGGTTGTGATCATCGATGAAGAGAAAGCCGCCCCGGCGCACGAACTCGGACACGTTCGCGCGCTCGGCCGCCGTGAAGCGCACGGGGAGATGTCCCGTGAGGTAGAGCATGGGATGGCGAAAGACGTCGCGCGACGCGAGCGACACGACGACACCGGTGGGCGCCACCGCGATCGACGTGTAGCGCGCGACCGAGTCGATGACGTTGGCCGGCACCAGTGGCGCGCTGTCCCAGTCGCCCGACTCGTACTGGGCGGTGGCGAAGACGAACTCGCTCACCACGCTCCCCACGGACGAACGGTGCCCTGGCCGCGCGACGGACCGGCGAGGACGACGCGCGCTCGAGCGATCGCCGCCGCGGCGCCCTCCCCCGCGCGGAGCGCCGCGATCACGTCGCCTAACGCGGCCGAGCCGGCGGGCGAGCGGTCGAGCAGCTCGACGCGGAGCAGCATGAGGGAATCGACGGCGGCCGGCCGATCGCTGTCGATGAGCGCGGCGGCCCGCGCGAGCCGTTGCCCGGGGTGCGCGCTGGTCGGCGCGGAGGGCGAGCGGGCCGCGGGAACGACGGAATCCCGCTTCCCGGCGAGCCGTGCGCGGTGGACGTCGACGACCACCGCCGCCGGCCGGCCGCGGAGATACACCCGCTCCGCCTGACGAGCTCGCTCGATGGCAGCCAGCGCCGCGTACATGTGGGGAAGCGCGGTCCGGGGCGATCCGATGTTCAGCTCTCCGGCGGCAGCCCACATCGCGTTGTACGCCTCGAGCAGCGGGCGGTTGATCGCGACCACCGGGCTCTCGCCCTCCGCGAAGTCGAGCAGTTCCCCTGCTCCGTGCTCCGTGGCCTCCTCCGCCGCTCGCAACAGCTCCTCGGCGGTCATCTCACCGCGTCGCTCCTCTTCCTCGTGCGAATGCTCCGCGCCTTCCTCGCCGGTCAGCCGGCTGAAGATGATCTCACCCACGCGACGGCGAAGGCGCGACTGCTCGAAGGCGATGCCTCTCGATTCCTTGATGACCGTATCGCGCGGCAGTCCTGGCTCGCGCTTCACCAGCGCTTCCGTCAACATGATCAGCATCCGCTGGCTGATCGCCGACGTGTCCGCTGCGGCGGGCGGCGCGCCCTCGACCGCGACCGAATCGTATTCACCGAGCCGCGCGATGCGTACGACGCGGGTCTCCGATGCGCCTGTTCCCGCATCGCGGGCGGGATTGCGGTCGCGCGCGACGAGTCTCATGTGGACGACATCGCCCGGCGCCAGGCGAAGCGAGTCGATGTCCAGCGCCGCCTCGATGGCTGCCTGACGATCCCCGGTGTACGCGCGACGCGCCAGCACTCCCGAGCGAAACCGGAAGCTCTCCCCTTCTCCGCTGCTGACGATGTACTCGAGCCAGGTCGACGCCAGTCCGAGTGCATCGCGCGCATCTCCACGCACGGCGATCCGGCCCGTCGCCGTCCGGAGAATCGTATCGCGGGCCGGAGAGATCATGGTCACGGTGGGTGCCGTGTCGGGACGTGGTGCGAGCACGATGAGCCGATCGAACTCCCGGTCCTCGAGCCGCAGCGCCATCGGGGCCGCCGGCATGGTGAGCTCGAGGCGCCATCGCTCGTCGCGCCCGCTCGCGCCCACCCGTGTGTCGCCGACGAAGCCGGCGATGCCCGCGGCATCGCCCCGCCCCTCGACCTCGATGCGACTCCCCACGAGCGCTTCAATGGTGTGCGGCTCATCGAGACCCACTGACGGAAGACCGCTATACCGGGGCGGCGTGACTCGCGCCGCCAGTGGGGTCAGGCGGCTCGCGGTTAATGTCCGTCCCACCTCCGGCCGCTCCACCGAGTCCCCTGCGCGCGGAGCCCGCACCCGGCCGACGGCGCCTCGAGGAAGCAGAACGAGCAAGGCGACGGCCATGCCTAACGCTCCGAGTGGCAGAAGCGCGGCGCGCGCGATCGCGCGCGGAAGTACCGTGCGCTCCCACCGCGCGCGCTCGACTTCCGCAGCCAGCAGTGCCGCCACCTCTTCGCTTTCCCGTTCGAGTGCGCTGACCAGCGCGTACTGGAGCGAGGGAGTTCGCTCTTCGATCCACAGCGCCGTCGCGGCGAGTGACCGTGCCCCGCGCCCGCGCCAGAGCATCGTCAACGCGACAGTTCCGGCCACGAGGACGGCCAGAGGTATCGTGAGGCGCCGAGCGCCGTGCGGAAGCTCGAACAGCACGTCGAGGATCGCGGCGACACCGATCAACGCAAGGCCGGCCGCGGCTGCCCACGCCAGAGCGCGCCACGCCACCGCGGCGATGAGCACCACCCTCGTGCGGCGCACCCGATCGCGGGGCGTCACGCGGAGGCACTCCGTTGGCGTACCGCGAGCTCCACGAGGAGGAACAGTGCCCCGGCAACGAGTAGCCACGACGTGACTGCACTCCGCTCGCGAGGTCTCCGTGAAATTGATGTGGAGGCGAGCAGCGGCCCTGCGCCCCGAAGCGAATCCATCCGGCCCGCCGACAGCGGCATGCGGTGCTCTGCCCCGCTGCACGGACCGACCAGCGACGCGGTCAACCGCCGCGCACTTTCGCGCAGCGGCACATCGCCGGCGACCGGAAAGTCGAAGGCGACGTCGCGCATGCACCCCTCGCCGTACGCGTGCTCGACGATCGCCGGCGCGCCGTCCGCGAACCGCGCGATGATGCGCGCCGCGCGGTCAGCGCCGACGCGCCGCCTGACGAGAGGAGCAACGAGCACGACATCATCGGACACGATGCCTTCAGCCGACACGGCCGCCGAGTCCGCGGCATCAGGCCAGTGTATGAGGACGCGATCCGAGGCCGCCGTCCACGCCGAGTCGGCCGCGGAAGGACTCGCGCGCACGATTCGCGCGCGCGGCTCGCCATTCACGGGGAAGCGTGCCGCGGCCGCCAGGACGGGATCGTTCGCGGGAGCGCGCACGTCGACCACGCGGGCGGCAGTGTCGCCCCGGTGGAGTGGAACCGGAACCAGCCGCGCGCGGCCGCCCCAGCGCGCTCGAAGAATACCGGTGGCGGCATCCCACGCCGCCGCATCAAAAGGCGACACGATCACCAGCTCGATCGAGTCGGCCCGGTCGCGCAACGATACCGCGGCACGCTCCGCGGCGACCAACGCCGCGCTCAGCGATGACGGTGTGTTCGTCGTCGACAGTC
This sequence comes from Gemmatimonadaceae bacterium, assembly GCA_035650335.1. Lineage (GTDB taxonomy): Bacteria > Gemmatimonadota > Gemmatimonadetes > Gemmatimonadales > Gemmatimonadaceae > JAICNG01. The sequence continues at coordinate 29,907 of DASRHU010000121.1, forward strand.
TCGAGGTGTCGGCCGTTCGGGCCGCGATGACAATGGTCACGGAATCGAACGCGATCATCACGTCGCCTTCGCGCACGACGGCCCGCGTCGAATCGCGAAGGGCGTTCGAATCGGCCACGCCGCCCCCGCGATCGACGAGAACGATGCGAACGATCGCAGCCCGGGCCGGGCTTCGCACCGGCCGCGCGAAGGCCGTGGCAATGACCAGCACCGCGAGGACCCGCAACGTGAGCAGCAACAGGTCCGTCGGCCGCGGCGCGCGCGACGGCCACCGCGCGGGGCGGTCGGGCACGAAGCGCGCGGTCGGCAAGACCGCCGGGCGCGGGCGCCGCCGTGCGAGAAAGTGCAGCAGCAGGATCGCGCTCGCCACGGCCGCCCCGGCCACCAGGAAAATGGGCGCGACGAACGTCACCGTTCCCCTTTCTCGCGATGCGCGCGGGCGATTCGCCGGATGACGCGCTCCGCCGACTCTCCCGTCGTCGTATACTCGTACTGGGCTCCCGCGGCCCGCCACTCTCGCGCGAGCCATTCGCGCCACTCGGCGAACTGCCGCGAATACGCCTCGGCTGTCTCCGGAGTGAGCGCGCGTTTGATGTGGTCGGCTTCGGGATCGGTGGCGAGAATTGCTTCCGATTCGGGCGCCAACTCTTCGCGCGCGACGACGTGAACGGCGATCACTTCGCCACCATCGCTGAGGAGCGTGCGCGCCGCCTTGAGCATGGCGTCGACGTCGCCCAGGAAATCCGAGATGACGGCGAGCCGTCGCGCCGCGCGCCCATGCCGTACGATCTCGCCGAGCTCGGCGTGACCACCGGGCGTTACCGCGTCCAGCAGGCGTGCGCACTCACGCACGACCCCGCGCCGCGTTCGCGGCTCCGTTCGCGCCGCGCCGCTGGCCGTCGCGACGGTCACCCCGACGGGATCACCGCTCGCGTGGGCCACTCCGACCAGCCCGATGGCGAGCCGCCGCGCATGGGCCCATTTCCCTAACGACTTCTCGGGAAACGCCATCGACGCCGAGGCGTCGACGACGATGAGTGTCGGGAGCGTCGCGCGGTCGCTCGTGATGCGGAGATAGGCGCGGTCCGTCCGCGCCAGCAGCCGCCAGTCGAGGCGGCGCGGATCATCGCCCTGTCGATACGGTCGATACTCCGTGAATTCGGGCGAGATGCCGCGCAGGCGCGACCGGTGCGTGCCGCTGGTGCTTCCGCGCGCGGGACGCCGCGCGGGCCATGTCACCCCACGCAAGGCGTCGAGCAGCTCGCCGTAGCCCGCCGCCCCACGCATGTCAGAGCGGGACCTGACTCCGCGGCGGGGTGATGCGGCCGAGCACCTCGTCGATCACCCGCTCGGCGGTGATCCCTTCCGCCTCTCCCGCGAACGAGGGCAACACGCGATGACGCAGCACCGGACGGGCGACCCGCCGAATGTCGTCAGGCGACACCGCCGCGCGGCCGGAGAGCAGCGCGTGCGCCTTGGCGCCGAGTATGATCGCCTGGCCGGCTCGCGGCCCCGCGCCCCACCGGACCGCCCGCTTCACCAGCTCGGGCGACGTCGGGTCGTCCGGTCGCGTCGCGCGTGAGAGTGCCGCCGCATAACGCAATGCGGGCTCCGAGGCGGCGACATCACGCACGAGACGCTGCACGGCGAGCGTTCCTTCCGCGTCGAGGACTGCGGACAGGGCCGGCGCGGCGCCACCGGTCGTCGCCCGCAGGATCGAGACTTCGTCATCTTCGCCAGGATATCCGATACGAATGTCGAAGAGGAACCGATCGAGCTGGGCTTCCGGCAACGGGTACGTCCCCTCCTGCTCAATGGGATTCTGCGTCGCGAGCACGAAGAACGGCTCGGGAAGATGCATGGTGTGACCGGTCGCGGTCACGCTGTGCTCCTGCATGGCCTCGAGCAGGGCTGCCTGCGTGCGCGGCGGCGTACGATTGATCTCATCGGCGAGAACGATGTTGGCGAAGATCGGTCCGCGAACGAAGCGGAAGGAGCGCGCGCCGGTGGCGCTGTCCTCCTCCATGATCTCCGTTCCGGTGATGTCGCTCGGGACGAGATCGGGCGTGAACTGGATACGCCGGAACTCGAGCTGCATCGCCTCGGCGATGGAGCGGATCATGAGCGTCTTCGCGAGGCCCGGAACGCCGACGAGCAGCGCGTGGCCGCCCGCCATGATCGCCATGAGGATCTCGTCGAGCACCGCCTGCTGGCCGACGATCCGGCGGCCGACCTCGTCGCGCAGGCGGATGACGGAAGCGATGACGGCGTCGCGATCGGCCGGCTCCGCGGCGCGGTCGCGCCGCTGCGCCGTGACGCTCACCTGACCGGCCGACGGCGCCGGTGCGTCACGAGAAAGATCGAGCCATCGACGGCGCCGGCGTCCGACACCGAGGCCCGCTCGTCGAGCACCTCGAATCCGCGCAGCTTGGTGACGTACGCATCCGGATTGGCGCGGGGATTGAGCGCGCGCAGCGACGCTGCCTTCACCGCATCCACCGTCGCATCGGGCGCGGCCGAAATCCGCACGACGTCCCACAGCTCCGGGACCTCGACGCGAAGCGTCAATGATCGCCCGTCTGCGCTGCCGACGTGCACCGTATCGCGGCGACTGCGAACGGACCCGACGAAGGGCGCGCTCACGCTGCCCCCTGAGCCGGCGGTAGCGTCGAAAAGAATCGCTGCACCTGCATGTCGAACAGGTACGTGGAGGCGCGCACCGCCGTGCCGCCCTCTGCCGGTGCAACGCCAATCACGAGCTCCTCGCCGCCCTGCCCGCGAAACGACGCGAAGGTATCGCCTTCCTTCTCGAGAAACGCTGCGTACAGGGGGTTCCGGCGCGCGAAGAATTTCTTCGCTGCCTCGAGAACCTCCGTCGAGCCGAGCTGCGTTCGGTACTCGAAGATCATGGTCGCTGTGACATCACGAGAGCGCGAGCGCTTCGCGCGCCGCATCGGGAACGTATTCCACGGGAAGCTCCACGACGAACGTCGATCCTTCATCCGGGGTCGAGCGCAGGGTGATGTCTCCGCCCAGGAGCCGCGCGAGCCGCCGCGAAAGCGCGAGGCCGAGCCCGGAGCCGCCATAGCGCCGCGTCACCGATCCATCGACCTGACGAAACTCATCGAAAATCAAATCCTGGGCCCCGTGAGCGATTCCGATGCCGGTGTCTCGCACCGTGAAGCGGACCCTGCCGTCGCTCACCGTCACCGAAGCACGAATCTCGCCGCGCGACGTGAACTTGAAAGCGTTGCTGAGCAGATTTCCCAGAATTCTTACGACTTTGCGCCGATCGCTCTGCATCGGAACCGGCATCGTCTCCGGTACGTCGACGTGGAGCGCCACGTCCTTGTGTCGCCCGCGCGTCGATGCGATGGCCTCGTGCAGCGCCTCGACGGGATCGAACGCATCGATGTGGATCGTCACCTCGCCACGCTTCAGCGAGGTGAGGTCGAGGAGATCATCGATGAGTGTCAGCAATCGCTCACTCGCTGATGTCACCTGCGCCAGCGTCGTGCGCTGCTCCTCGGTGAGCGGGCCCGCCAACCCTTCCTGAATGAGATAGGTGTAGCCGAGGACCGCGGTGAGCGGCGTTCGCAGCTCGTGCGACATGTTCGCGAGGAATTCATCCTTGAGCCGCCGCGCCTCGAGCGCCGCTACGTACTGCCGTTCCAGTTCCGCGTTCGATTCCACGAGTGCGGCGTTCGCCCGCCGCAGCTCCTCGATGAGCGACGCTTTCTCGGCGGTCGCGGCCATTTGGTCCGACACGATGCGCAGCAGCCCGCGCTCGACCTTGTCGAATCCTTCGGCCTCGGCGAAATAGAAGGCGACCGCTCCGAGGATGCCGGTGCGTGTCTCCAGCGGAAGCGCGATGATCGCGCGGAACCCCATCTCCGTTGCCGCTTCCTGCCAGTCGACGAGCGATTTGTCGGCAAAGACATCGCGCACCTGCACCACGCGTCGCTCGCTCGCCGCTTCGCCGCTCGGTCCGCGTCCGAGGCGCACGCGCATCTGGCCGAGAAACGGGCGAAACTTCTCCGGCCAGTTGTAGGCCGCGGCGAGACGCATGGCCTCCTCGCCGCGCTCGACGAGGTACACGGAGGCGAACGATGCGCCGACGAGCGGACTCACACGCTCGAGCGCGAACTGAAAGACTTCTTCGGCGCGATCCGCGGTGAGGAACGCGTGCACGATCTCGCGCACCGCGACGAGCTCGCGGATGGCGGTGTCTTCGGTGTCGACAGGGATGCGGATGCGGGTCGCCGTCACGCGCATGAATCTACCGGCGACGCGCCGGTGACGGCTAGTCGCCCCGGCTATGCGCCGCGATCCGGTCGATCAGCGCGGGGAGCTGCGCGACGAACGCGGAGCGCGCCATGACTTGAACGCCGGCGGCGCGCGCGGCGTGGATCGCCTCGACGTTGGTGTGCCCGGCGAAGCCGATAACGGGGACGGTGGCCGCCTCCGGCCGCGCCCGCAATCGCCCGACGACGGTCGCCGCGTCGAGGTCGTCCATCTCGAGATCCATCAGGACGACGGCCGGGACGGCGTTCCCGAGGTGGCGATCGATCTGCTCGACGTTCCTCGCCACGCGGAGTGGAACGCCCGCACGCCGGGCAACGTCGTCGATCTTCGACCGGAAGAGCAGGTCGGTGATGACCAGCAGGACGGCGGCTGTAGA
>DASRHU010000122.1:0-3572 GCA_035650335.1 Gemmatimonadaceae bacterium
CCCCAGGCCGACGGCGACACGTCGCTGCTCTTCTTCCCGCGACCGGTCTCGCCGAACCACCATGCGCTGGCTGAGCGATTCGGTATCTACGATCGCTTCTTCGTGAACGCCGAGGTGAGCCCGGACGGGCACAACTGGTCGCTGGCGGCGTACACCACCGACTATCTCCAGAAGACGGTTCCCTCGAACTACTCGAGCCGCGGCCGCACCTACGACTACGAGGGGACGAACCGGTGCTCGGGGGAGAATTGCGAGGTGCCGGAGGACGATGTCGCGGAGCCGGCGAGCGGGTACCTGTGGGATCTGGCGCAGCGAAAGGGCATCACGTTCCGGAACTACGGTGAGTTCGTGATTCCCGACGGGGTCGACCCCGCGTCGCGCATGCCGGCCGGCTACAAGGGGAACAAGCCCTTTCTCGCGGCGAATACGAATCGGGAATTCCCAGGCTATGATCTCGACATCACCGACCAGCGGCGCGCCGACGTGTTTCTGAAGGAGTTCGAGCAGTTCGTGCGCGACGGGCGAATGCCGCAGCTCATCGTGCTCCGGCTACCTAACGACCATACCGCCGGCGCTCGCGCCAACGCCCCGACCCCACGCGCCTACATGGCCGACAACGATCTCGCGCTCGGCCGCATCGTCGAGGCGATCTCGCGGTCGCCCTTCTGGCGCAGCACCGCGATCTTCGTCGTCGAGGATGATGCGCAGAACGGACCCGACCATGTGGATTCACACCGAACGCCGTTCTTCCTGATTTCGCCGTGGGCGCGGCCCGGCGTCCACCACCGGTTCACCAACACCACCGATGTCGTCGCGACGATCGAGGAGATCCTCGGCCTCGGATCGCTCTCGCAGTTCGATTATTACGGGCGCCCGTTGCGGGACGTGTGGGCCGAATCGCCTGATCTTTCGCCGTATCGTGCGCTGACACCGGCCGTGTCACTCGATGAGCGCAATCCGCCGCGGGGCCGCGGCGCGCGCGAGTCGGAACGACTCGATCTCGCGTTCGAGGACATCGCCGATGAAGATTTGTTCAACCAGATCCTCTGGCGTGCGATCAAGGGGGAGCACGTGCCGTTCCCGGGAACGACGCGCATGTCGGCACTGGAGTGGAAGCGCGCGAGATAGGTCGACGCGCGATATTGGCATCTCATCACCATTCGCGAGCGAGGACTGAATGCAGACCCCGCAGTACGATGCGATCGTCGTGGGATCGGGAATCTCCGGCGGCTGGGCCGCGAAGGAGCTGACCGAAAAAGGGTTGCGCGTGTTGCTGCTCGAGCGGGGGCGCAACGTCGAGCACATCAAGGACTACGTCAACGCGACGAAGGGACCGTGGGAATACCCGCATCGCGGTGGCCGCACCCGCGCCATGGAAGAAGCGTATCCCGTGCTCAAGCGCGATTATCCGCTCAACGAGAAGAACCTCGAGTTCTGGGCGTCCGACAAGGACTCTCCCTACACCGAGGTCAAGCGGTTCGACTGGTTCCGCGGCTACCAGGTGGGCGGACGCTCCCTCATGTGGGGACGGCAGAGCTATCGCTGGAGCGATTACGACTTCGAGGCGAACGCGAAGGAGGGAATCGCGATCGACTGGCCGATCCGCTACGCCGACATCGCTCCGTGGTACGACTACGTCGAGCGCCACGCCGGCATCTCCGGCTCGCGCGAAGGACTGCCGCAGCTCCCCGATGGCCAGTTCCAGCCGGCGATGCCGCTCAACTGCGGCGAAGAGATGGTGGCCGCCCGCCTGCGCAAGCTCTACGACGGACGCCGTCATCTCATCCCCGGACGCGTCGCGAACGCGACGCAGCCCTTACCCGGACGACAGGCGTGCCAGTATCGCGACGCGTGCTGGCTCGGGTGTCCCTACGGCGGGTACTTCAGCACGCAGTCCTCGACGCTGCCGGCCGCGATGAAGACGGGGCGCCTGACGCTGAAGCCCTTCTCGATCGTGAGCGAGGTGCTCTACGATCGTGATCGCAAGCGCGCGACCGGAGTCCGCGTGCTCGACGCCGTGAGTAACGAGACCGTGGATTACACCGCGCGCATCATCTTCCTGTGCGCTTCGGCGCTCAACTCCACCTGGCTCCTGCTTCGCTCGGCCACCAGCGTCTGGCCCGGAGGGCTCGGCAGCAGCTCCGGCGAGCTCGGTCACAACCTCATGGATCACCACTTCCGGGTTGGCGCGGAGGGCGCGCTCGAAGGACTGGAGGACAAGTACATCTACGGGCGACGTCCCAACGGGTTCTACATCCCCCGCTACCGAAACCTGTCCGGCGACAAGCGTCCCTACCTCCGTGGGTTTGGCTACCAGGGTGGCGCGGATCGCGCGGGATGGTCGCGCGCGGTCGCCGAGCTGGGCGTCGGCGGTGCATTCAAGGACAAGGCGGCCGAGCCGGGCGCCTGGGGCATCGGAGCGACCGCGTTCGGTGAGATGCTGCCTAACCACGACAACAAGGTCTCGATCGATCAGGCGAAGACCGACAAGTGGGGGCTTCCGGTACTCAAGATCGATTGCGCGATCGGCGAGAACGAGCGTCTGATGCGGCGGGACATGAAGGCCGACATGGCCGACATGCTCGAGCAGTGTGGGGTGAAGAACGTGAATACGTACGAGGCGGAGTACTTCCCGGGGATGGGGATCCACGAGATGGGCACGGCGCGGATGGGGCGGGATCCGAAAACCTCGGTGGTCAACAAGTGGAATCAGGTGTGGGATGCGATGAACGTCTTCGTGACCGACGGCGCATGCATGACCTCCGCCGCCTGTCAGAATCCATCGCTCACCTACATGGCGCTCACCGCCCGAGCGGCCGACTACGCGGTGAATGAGATGACTCGCCGCAACCTCTGATTGGAGCGACGTCGATGACTGCACACGATGACAACAGCGGCGTGATTCATCGCCGTGAGGCAATCCGCCGCGTCGGCCTCATGCTTGGCGGCGTCACGTTCGTGGGTGGCAGCGCGTTGCTCACCGCCTGCCAGCGCGAACGGCCCGCCACCAACGAGCGCATCGGGGAGTTCACCCCGGAGGACATCGCGTTCCTCGACGAGGTGGCGGACACGATGCTTCCCGAGACGAGCACGCCCGGCGCGAAAGCGGCGAAGACCGGCGCCTTCATGGCGCTGATGGTGACCGACACGTACGAACCGGGCGATCAGCAGGTCTTTCGAGAGGGGATGCGCAAGCTGGACGACGCGTGTCAGAAAGCGAACGGTGTCGGCTTCATGGCGGCGACGCCTCAGCAGCGGCTCGCGCTGCTGGAGCAGCTCGATCGCGAGCAGAAGACGTACACCGACGCACGCGACGCGGCACGGCGGGAGCAAGCCCCGACCCCCGAAGAGCATCTCCCCGATCAACGGCAGGAGGCCGCGCCCGGAACTCCGACGACGATCACCGCCGACGCGCCAGCGCACTATTTCCGCATGATGAAGGAGCTGGCGATGCTCGGCTACTTCACGTCCGAGGTCGGCTACACGCAGGCGATGCGTTACGTGGAGTCACCCGGCCGTTACGACCCGTGCGTTCCGTACACGCCCGGCGAAAAGGCCTGGGCGCCGCACGC
>DASRHU010000123.1:0-8572 GCA_035650335.1 Gemmatimonadaceae bacterium
GCGGGAATAATGACCACTCCCGATCCCTGTTCGCAAGGGTCGGTGCGATCCCCGCGGCCGAGCGCGCGGCTGCAGAAAGCGCACCGACTCATCGCTTCGCCGCCAACTGGGCGCGAGCGACGATGGCATCCCCAGTCGCCAGCGCCAGCGCGCGCACGTCATCCGGCAACAGCGCGAGATTCGCGCGCGGCGTCTGCGTCAAACGCAGCGGCCACGCGCTTCCGTACACGAATCGCTCCGCGCCGCAGGTCCGCACGAGATGCGCGAGATCATCTTCCGGCGGGCCCCACACCCAGGAGATGTCCCACCACACGCGTGCGCGTTCCGCCGGCGTCAGACCCCAATGCACCTCCTCGATCAGCGCCCGACCGGCCGCACACACCACGATGTGCACGCGCTCGCTCGCTCGGACCAGTGTCCTGACCGCGGCACCGCTGAGATCGCCGGCCGAATCCATCCAATGACGCTGGCGCGCATCCTCGAACCGAGTTGTCAGCAGCAGCACCAGGCCCAGCTCCCCGCAGGCGATCGCGAGCTCTCTCATCGACGGCTCCTCCGGCCCCATTCCCCACTGCGGCGGGTACGCGCGGAGCGCCGGCGCCCCGCGCCCTGCCGCCGCTCGAACCGCGTGCTCCCACCGCGGCCAACCGGGACGGACGGACGGAACGGCGTGCAACGTACCGCGCCACGGCTCGAGCGCCTTGAACAGCGCGTCGTTTCCGGGAGACGGATCTCGCCAGAATGCCGACGGCAGATGACCCACCCAGGCACCGCTCACACCCTCGCGCTCCAGAACGCGCGCCAGGACATCGGCGTCGGGGTGCGGCACGTCGCGGAACGGATAGCCGCCGATCCACGTGTGCACGTCGGTCGTCATCGCGCCCCCACCGTCGACGCGCTCACCGCCAGCATAGGAAAGCTGTTCCGCGGGAAGATGCGCGCCGCATTGCGCCACCGGATCGAGGCCATCTCGTCCGCCGACAGGCCGATGACGTCGAGGGCCCACAGCTTCGCCAGCCCGGTTTCCATCGTCAGGTCCGAGCCCCACACCATTCGCGAGGCTCCAACGGCGGTGAGCGTACGGTCGAGCATCCCCCGATCGACTCCGCTGCCGGAGAGATCGACGTACACGTTAGGCACCTCCGCCAGTGCCGGAAGCGTGTGCTGCCAGTCCCCTCCCCCACCGATGTGCGCCAGGATGAACGATGCGTCCGGATGTCGCGCGGCGAGGCGCGCGAGCTCCACCCCATCGGAGGCTTCCTGCCCCGGCCAGTCGCGGCGGCGGTGCTGCCACACGTGCTGAAGCACCGGCACCCCGCGCCGCGCTGCCTCCTCGGCGATCGCATCGAGCAGCGGATCATCCGCACGGCGACTCGCCGCCAGCTTGATCCCGATGGCGCCCTGCGCGAGACACCGCTCGATCTCACGCAGGGAATGCTCGGTGTCGTTCGGGTTGACGGTGACGTAGCTCCGCACGCGGCCACTCTCGCGCTTCTGCAGCGCCAGCATCTCATCATTCCCCAGCGTCACATCGGCCGGCGATGGGAAATAGATCGGCGAAGTATGTCCCCACGTCCCGAGGATCGATGCGACGTGAACGGTCACGCCGATGCGGTCGCCGGCCCGCAATCGTGAGGCGTTGCGCTCCTGCCAGTCCTTGCGGCCGCATCGCGCATGGAGAAAGTGCGCGTGCACCTCGATGAGCGGCTCCGCTCCCGCGAGCGGAACATCGCGATCCGGGGAGCTCACTCCTCGTCGCGCAACCGCACGAGCGCCGAGCTGGCGGCGCTCTCGATCTCGGCGATGGCCTCCTCGTCGTGGGCGAGAGACGGAAAGTCGTACGCACCACGCTTGAAGAGCACACCGGCTTCCGCCGCCAGCTCGAGGAATCGATTCTCGCGCTCGGGAGAATCGAACCGGATCATCCACATCTGGTCCAGCCCATCGGTGCGCACACCGTCGATGCGGCTCGCCGCGATCGCTCGATCGACAGCGCCCCTCATCTCGGCGCCGATTTCACCGAGCGATTCACACACCTCGGCGCGGGCGTGCCACTCGATGACTGCTCGCGCCGCCGCGAGCGCGACGGTCTCACTGGCGAGCGTCGACGAAATCCACGTGTCCTCGGCCGCTCGCATGACGGACTCGCGCCCGACGACGGCGGCGAGCGGGTAGCCATTCGCGAGCGCCTTGCCGAACACGGCGATGTCGGGTGTGACGTCCACGAGCTCCTGGTATCCGCCGGTCTTCAGTCGAAAACCGGTCTTGAGCTCGTCGAAGATCAGCACCGCCCCTGACTCATCGCAGGCGCGGCGAGCCGTGGTGATCCACTCCATCGTCGGCAGCCGCTCGATCACCGGCTCGATGACGATCGCCGCGAGGTAATCGCCGGCGCCCTTCGCCGCCGTCTCCAGTGCATCCGCATCGTCGAACGGCACACGCACGATGTCGGCGCGCACGCTCTCGGGAACTCCGGCGGCGTCGCTCGACCAGTCGAGCCATCCGAAATAGCCGCAGGCGATCACGACCGCGCGACCGGTGTGCGCTCGCGCGATGCGCACGGCCGCGGACACTCCCTCGGCGCCGGTCTTGAGGAAGCGCACCTGTTCGCCGCAGGGAACGAGCTCGGCCAATCGCTCGGCAACGTCGATCTCGAGAACCGGAGAGAGCCCGGCGACGTTCCCCGTGGTGGCCGCGTCGATCACCGCGCGCGTCACCACCTCGTCGGCGTAACCAAGCGCGACTGCCCCGAGCGCCATGGTGCAGTCGATCAGCTCACGGCCATCGGCGGTCTCGATGCGACAGCCGCTCGCGCGGACGAAATGGGTGGGCAGCTCTCCAACGCGATCGCCGAACAGGGCGGCTGGACGCTTGCTGCCGGTCGAGGCGCCGCCGGGAATGATCGCGGTAGCCCGGGGGCGCCAGATGTTCTCGTCGGAGCGATCGAAGTCGAGGATGGCCATCGCGATACAAGAACGCGGAGCCCGCGCCGAGCGTCAAGGCCGTCGCCGTGCGCGCTCGAGCGCGCGCGACACCTCGATCGCCATCGCGCGAACCAGATCGATCTCCCGGGCGTCCGGCGCCGCCCGAAAGGTGAGGGACCGAACGGTCCGCAGCACGAGCTCGTCGTTTCTCGTCTTGAAGAACTCGATCGCTCGCAACGCCTGCTCGACATCCGCGAAGAGGCGCTCGAACTGTTCACTCGTGGCGGGCGGTGCGTCCTTGCGCGGGGCGCGGCGCGCTCGCGCGTGCTCAGGAGCGGCGAGTCGCAGCTCGTACATGGCGATCACGGCTGCCTGGGCCAGGTTGAGCGATGCGTAGTCGGTCGTCGGAATCGTGACCACGAGATTCGCGCGGTCGAGCGCCTCGTTGTCGAGCCCGCGATCCTCGCGGCCGAAGAGGATGGCGACGTCCCCCTCGGCGGTGGAGCGCACGAGCTCCGCCGCCGCCTCACGAGGACTGGTGACGCGACGCTTCGCGGCCCGCTGTCGGGCGGTGTACGCGGCCACCAGAACGCATCCGCCGAGCGCCTCCTCGACGGTCTCGCAGTGCCGAATGTTCCCGACGAGATCATCGCTGTCGTGCGCCACGAAGCGAATGCGTGACGGGTCGTATTCCGCGGGGCGCACCAGCGTCAGCGTCGCGAGGCCCATGTTCTTCATTGCCCGCACGACCGCCGCAATGTTCACGGCATCCTGCGGCTCGTGCAGCACGACGCGTACCCGGGAGAGCGGGTCAGTCACGCTCGAGCATGAGCGGGAGAAAGCGCGCGGGGGACTGGCGGTCGCCCTGGAGGTATGTCCATCCACCTCCTCCGCTGAGCACGAGCTGCCCGCGGCGCCGGACACGGCCCTTCGACATTTCGTTCACAATGAGGTCGATCGCGACGGGTACCTCTCGACCGGACCCGAGCGCCGCGACCGGGATCTCGAAAATCATGGCATATCCGCGAGACTCGGCAATCCACTGGGCCTCCATCGGCACATCGGCCCGCAGGCCATCCACCGGGCGCACGCGGAGTCGCGGCGCGGGCTCTTCGGGTACCACGAGCCACCCCGCGGGGCGATCCCATCCCCGTGCGGCGACGTACAGCTGCACGCCATCGCTATGGATGTCGGGGTGTTCGTTATCGAGCGCGGGATCGGGTGCATCTGGAGGCCGAAAGACGACCTCCCCTTTTTCTACTGACACGGCGATCACCAGATGAACGCCGGAATTCGAGATCGCGACGATCGCGCGAGGCCGGCCGGCTTCCTCCCAACTCTCCTCGGATCGACGCCACGAGGTCTCGCCGAGCTCCACCATGAGCGGTGGCGCGCCCACGCGAACGCGAGGCAGGCTCGCGACCGGCGGCTGGCGCTCCGCTCCTGCCCCGGCGATCGGCCGCGGCTGTATCGGCACGCGTTGGCCGCCCAGCTCGATCGAGCTACGTGCCCCGCCGCTGTACAGGGTGACCGACCATCCGTCATCCCGGCGAGCATGCTCATGGCGCTCCCGTTCCCCTCGGTGAATGATGAGCAGCCCGTCGCGCACGCTGACGCCCGTGACCGCGTGGCTCCAGCTCCACACACTCGTTATGCTTCCCGCGCTGGCGACGACGCGGATCAGCGAGAACGGTCGATCGCCTTGCCCCGGCGGGCCCGGCGCGACGGCTCGCCACCACACGGCTGCATGGGACGCGGTGATCCATGCCCCGATGTCCGGCGCGTGGCGGGCGCGCAAGCGGACGATCGCCTCCTCGGGCACGGAGCCACACGCGGTTTCACGCAGAAACGAGAACCCATCGTCCGGCGCGGTGCCCCCGGTGAACGGCGCGGGCGCGAGATCGACGCTCAGCTCGTCGGCGACCACGTGAATGGGCAGCTCCGTACGAACGTCCCTCGACGCATCCCATTCGAGCCGATCAACGAGATAGTCCGGCATGACGATGACCGATCGCCGCGCCCGTACGCCGGGAGAAAGTCCGACGACCTCGGCCGCGACCCACCCGGCGGCGCCACGTTCCTCGTGGGCGACCAACTGTCCGGAGACCCGTGCCTGCGAGACGCCATCGAAAAGCGGGGCGTTGTGCGCGAGCGTCGAGCGGTACCAGTGCAGTGATGGATCGACATACGAGCCCGTGCCGTAGTCGTCGAGGATGCGGTCCGGTCCCCGCGCGAACAGCATGTTGAGGCGGTCCGGATGCCCGTGCCCACCCCCGGTGTGCCCATAGTCGAGCGCCACGTACGTCTGCCCCTCATCGCGTCGAAAAACGGCGAGCCCCTGGGCTTCGAGCAACGCCGACCGCAGAGCCGCGCGTGGAGCGTCCGGAAGCGAGGGGCACGCGAAGAGCAACCCGCGCCACCCGAGATCGGCGCGGGTGAGCGATGACGCCTCCTCGTGAGGCTGCGTGTCAGCCGCACTCCGCCATCGACCGGTATCGCGCCGCGCCACTTCATCTCCGTAGAGGCGGGCGAGGGCGGCCGCGAGCCGCGAATCGTCTCGCCGTGCCAGGCCGAGCTCGAAGCTCTCGGCGAATCGCCACTGTCGGAGCGAGATCGCGTATTGCGAGTCCCGGCGCGACGGGATCGTGAGGTCCGGGAGCGCGGTGAGGAGGGGGAGCGCAAAACCCTCCTCGAACCGCCGCACGAGATCGACCGGCAAGCTCACGCCGGTCTGCTCGGTGAGCATGAGGCCGAACCACAGCCCGCGATGGGCGAACACGTGATAGTTCTCGCCTTCGTACCACGAGCCGTCGGGGAGAAGACCATGCGCCAGATGGGCCGTGACTCCCGACCGCCCGTGGATGGCGTCCTCGATCATCCTCGGATCTCCGAGAAGCCGACCGGCCGCGAGCAGCGCGGCCGCGTTCCATACTTGCCGGTTGGAATCGCCCTCGTCGAATGACGCGATGAGCTCCACACTAGGCACGAGCACGCGGTCTCGCACGCGAGCGCCGAGTGCGATGGCGCGCCCGCTGCCTTCGAGCAGCGACAGCGAGAGCGCCACCTGGAGCAGCCAGATCGATTCCAGATAGGTGCTGAAGAACGGCCGCGTCGGACCGAGCGCGTTGTCGCGATTGGGATACTGGAGATAGCGGTCGACGTAGCCGTCGAGAATGCGCTCGGCGAGCTCCGCCAATGCCGCGTCACCACGCAGCGTGTGCAGCGTGGCCGCGTGCACCGCGCGCTCGGCCAGCCACAGCTGGTACGACATGATCCACCACAGGTAGTCGCGCTCACGCCGGTACGCCGTCCCGCATCTCGGACACCTGTGCTCGCGCGGCGAGAACGGGTCGAATCGAAGCAGCATCCCGTCGCGCGGGCAGCGTCCCCCGTCGCGCGACAACAGCGCCTTCTCGTGAGGCACCTCGAACCCGTCGCGCAACAGGCGATCGAGATCCGCTCGCAACGAGTCCGCCAGTGGAGCGAGCGGGCCGGCGGCGATCGCCCGACGCGCGTCGAGCGAGGCGGCATCGAGCAGCAGCGTCACGGCCCGAGCCGCCACCGGGCGAGTGTCGCCAGCTCGCCGCGCAGATCCATTCGAACGCCTTTCAGTCGACGTGACAGCCCTTGAAGCCCGCGCGCATGGTACAGCCACGCGACCGGCATCTCCCGGTCGAGCTCACGCTGCAGTTCGCGCCAGGCTTCACGCCGCTCCGCATCGGTCCCGGCGCCGCGCGCGCGTTCGAGCAGGTGGTCGAGCCGAGGGGTGTGAAAGCCAGCGTAGTCGAGCGCGCCGCCGGCGAGCCGCGAGTCGAACATCGAGGAGAGGTATGCCAGCGCGAGGTCGCCGGGCACGCCGGTGAGAATGGCGTCGAAGCGCTTCTCGTCGGCGCGCGCCTCGGCGAGGAACGCTCCCATCTCCCGCTGCCGGATCTCCATGCGCACGCCGAGCTGCGCGAGATCCGCCTGAATGAGCTGCTCGGCCGCGTTGTCGGCGCTGCCGACCGTCAGCAGCTCGAAGTGCAGCGGCACCCCTCGGCGACGGCGCGCTCCATCCGGCCCGCGACGCCATCCGGCGCTGTCGAGCAGGGCCGCCGCCTCCGCCGTATCCCGTCGCGGTGCTCCCGACACGGCGAATGGATGATCGGGCGATACCGGTCCCGCGGCCGGCGTCGCGAATCCCGCCAGGGCAGCCTCGATGATGCGACCGCGATCGATGGCGAGCGCCATCGCGCGACGCACGCGTGCGTCCTCGAACGGGGCTCGATGTGGGTTGAAGACGATCCCGTAGGCGACCAGAACCGGGTAGTCGACGATGCGCAGCGCCGGATCCGCGGCGGCCAACGTCGCCATCGATGGTGAGATTCCGGCGAGATCGAGCTCGTGGCTCACGAGCCCCGCGAACTTCGTCGACGCCTCATCGACGACCGCCACCACGATCCGCTCGATGGCCGGTGGTCCACCTAACGAGGCGGGGAATTCGGCGTTGCGCGCGAATGTCCACCGCTGGCCGGGCCGGCGGCCGACGAAGCGGAAGGGCCCATTGCCGGTTGGCCGGTCGCCGAACGGCGCACGCCGCAGATCCGCTCGCGGAACGTGCTCGAGGAGATGAGCCGGGGCGATCGGCTGCTCGCACAGCACGAGGGGGAATTGAGACTGCGGCCGGTGGAACCGAACGACCACCGTGGAATCGTCGGGTGCGTCGACACGCTGCACGCCCGACAGCTCGGCATATCGCGGTGACCCCGTGGACGGGTCGCCTATCGCCTCGAGCGTGAATCGCACGTCGCGCGACGTCGTCGGATGACCGTCGTGCCATCGGACGTCGGATGCGAGCCGAAGCTCCAGCGCTCGCCGGTCGGGAGACCACGACCACGAGCGCGCGAAATACGGAGCCGGCTCGAGCGCGTCGTCGTAGCGGGCGAGCGTGACGAACAGGGCGTAGCGTTGAATCTGTCTGGCCAGCGGATGGAGGGTGATCAGCGGGTTGGCGGACTCCAGGTCCGCCCCCGACGCAATGACCACGGTGTCGGAGCGGCGAGCCGGGCCCGTGCACGCAAGCGCGACACAAAGTGCGAGCGCGACGGTTGACGCGCTTCCCCGCACGGACATCATCACGCCATGCGCAATGTCATTCGCCGGCTCGTGGACGCGGCCGTGCTCTTCTGGATCGTGCTCACCATCACGTTCCTCCTCGCCCGCGCCGCGCCGGGCGATCCCGCAACGCTGCTCGTCCCTCCGAATGCCAGCGCCGAGGACCGCGCGCGCCTTCGCGCCGAGCTCGGGCTCGATGCGCCGATGATCGTACAATATGCACGGTGGGCCGGTGGCGTGTTCAAGGGCGACCTGGGTGAGAGCTTCGCGCGGCGAGCTCCGGTGCGCACGGTGCTCGCCGAGGCGATCCCCGTCTCCGTGGCACTCGGCGCGGCGTCGCTGGCACTCACCTTCATCGTCGGCGTCGCGCTCGGGATGTATCAGGCGACGCGACGCGGCACACTCTCCGATCGCGCGCTCACGGTCGCGACGACCACCGTCTACGCGGCGCCGAGCTTCTGGCTCGCGCTCGCGCTGATCGCGACGTTCACCTACGGCGCCGCGCGATGGGGCTTCCCCGGATGGCTTCGATTGCCCGCGTTCGGGATGCGCGA
>DASRHU010000124.1:0-2906 GCA_035650335.1 Gemmatimonadaceae bacterium
ACCGGGATGAGCTTCCCTTCCGGGTCGCGGCGCGGGTTGAGGCGCGGCGCGAGATGGCACGCGTCGCATTCGACGTCCCGGTGCTCGCCGGTGAGCGGGTACTTCGTCCTCTTGTGATCGAAGTTCGGCGCCGGTTTCCAGCCGGCGATGTCGTGACAGCTCGTGCACTTGGCGCCTAACGTCGGGCGGTGCGGATCGTCGTGACAGCTCGCGCACCGCGTGTCGAGTCCCGCCCAGCGCGGACCGCCGGTGCGCGGCGACAGCTCGGCGATTGCGCCCAGGTGGAAGCTCGACTTGTGGCACCCCTCACACTTCACGTCCTCGTGCTTCCCCTCGAGCAGCCATCCCGCTTCGCTGTGATCGAAGCCGGCCGCCGATCCCTGCGGCCACTTGATCAAATCGAAATCGCGGCCGGCGTGATCCGGATGACAGCTGGCGCACGTACCGGTTGCCGCGTTTCCGCGAGAGTGATAGCCGCGCTCCTGCTGCTTCAGGATCGCGATCTCCCGGTGACACGCCAGGCACTTCTGCGTCGTCGGCTCCTTCCGCCCACCGTGACACTTGGCGCAGCCTAACGGCACGTCGAGCGAGGCGTGCGGGCGCGCGAGCGGGCCCGGCGACAGCTGGGCGGCGAGGCCACGCGGAAGGGTCATCGCCATGATGACCCCCAACGCGCCGAGGAGGAGGCGAAGGCCGGGAGAACGGCGTTGATCACGCACCGAGCGCCTCCGCCGCGGGAAGGCCGAGCTCCTTCTCCACCATCCTGATGCCGATCTTGTCGAGGAGCCCCTGCGGCGGATTGCCGCCAATGCGCACGACGACGTCGTCCACGGGGAGAATGCGTGCCTGTCCACCGACGTCGAGTACGACGACGTCCTCGCGAATCTCGCGCACCTGGCTCCTGAGAACGACCGCCACTCTGCCGGTGGCTTGCGCCGCTTTCAGCTTCTCGAGGTTGCGCGGCTTCACGCGATCGAACGACTCGCCGCGATAGCTGAGCGTGACCGTCGTCCCCTTCTGATTCGCCAGACCGATGACCGATTCGATGGCGCTGTCGCCGCCTCCGACGACCAGCACACGGCGGCCCGCGAAGTCCGACATCTCGGCGATGTCGTAGACAACACGGCTGCTCTCCTCGCCAGGAACACCCAGCCGGCGCGGGGTGCCGCGGCGTCCCATCGCGAGCACGACGCAACGGCCTCGATAGGCGGCGCCGCCAACCACGCGCACCACGAAGGTGTCACCGGCGCGCTCCACGTTTTCAACACGCTGGCCGGTGATGACGCGCAGCCCCGCGCGCTTCACGGCGCTCTCCCACACCTGGAGAAGCGCTTCCTTGGACGCGTCGGCGACCCAGAGATCACCGTACAGCGGGATACTCACCGGCTCCGCGAGCAGGAGCTTGTGTCGCGGATATTTGCGGACGCTGTCGGCCACCGTCCCCTGTTCGATCACGGCGTAGCGCAGTCCAGCGCGAACGGCCTGCAGCCCGGCGCTCAAGCCCGCTGGTCCGCCGCCGACGATGATGACGTCGAGCACATCCTCGGAGGCATCGTGGCGAAACGCGCCGCGTGCGAACGCCTTCTGCCGCATCGCGTGCACGTGCTCGATCGCGATCTTCCCTTCGTTGACCGCGTTCTTGATGAGCCCGCGTCCGCCGAGCTCGCCGACGATGTAGAGACCGGGGATGTTGGTCTGGAAGTTCTGGTCGAGCGCCGGCACCACGACGCGGTTGACCGCCGCCCCTCGGGCCATCGCGATGGCGCCGACCGGACAGGCCTTCGCGCAATCTCCATGGCCCTTGCACTTGTCGGGATCGATGACGGCGAGCTTGCCGCGCATCGTCAGCGCGCCGTCCTCGGGGCACGCCGACGCGCACGCGCCGCAGCCGACGCAGACATCGGTGCGCACGTGTGCGCGGAGCGGAGCATTGTCGTTGCTCGCGGAGGCCGGCGCGGCGATGGGCGCCGAGAGCAGCTCGAACGCCTGCTGCGGCACGCCGCAGCGCGGGCACGTCGCGGCGTCCGCGGGAACCTGCGCGCGACACCGCCGGCAGCGGTGCGGAGGTCTCGCCGCACGTCGCTCCGCCTTTCGCTCACGGCGCACGTGCAGCCAGATGGAGAGGACCGTCATCGCGACGAAGACGATCGTCACGATGGTCATGTGGAGGTCCTCGATCGCGCGCAGGGCGTCGATCACCAGAACCAGGTGGCCCCCACCGCCACCACGACCGCGACGTGAATGACGACCGCAAACAACGCCATGATGGCGATCGGCCGATGCAACAGGTGCCAGTAGCGAAAGATGCGTTGCGTCCGCTGCAGCATGCGCACTTGCTGCTCGAGAGCGATCTCTCGCGTGGCGAGATCGACCGCCTTCTCGAGCGTGCGGTCATCGAGGCGGTGACGTCCCGGCAGGTTGCGCCAGCGTCGCCGCAGCTGCCGACGCATGCGCCATCGCGTGAAGTCGGCGGCGATCATCCCGAAGAAGGCGCGCAGGAGGCCAGGCGAAACGCGTCCGCTCGCCGCACCGCTCAGCGTCTTCTCC
The DNA here is from genome assembly GCA_035650335.1 of Gemmatimonadaceae bacterium. Taxonomy (GTDB): domain Bacteria; phylum Gemmatimonadota; class Gemmatimonadetes; order Gemmatimonadales; family Gemmatimonadaceae; genus JAICNG01. The sequence continues at coordinate 2,548 of DASRHU010000124.1, forward strand.
AGCTCCCCCGGATCGAGTCCGGTCGTGGCGGCGAGCTCGGTGACCATGGAGCGTCGCGCGGAGGCAATCTCCTCGAGTGTGAGCTCGAGTCCCGATTTGCTTCGCGGGATGCGCATGTAGAGGTAGCGGCCAACGATGCCGCTCGCCCACACGATCATCATCGCGTGGAAGCCGAGGCCGATGATCCCGCCGAATCGCCACGCCGCGTGCACCGCGAGCAGCAGCGGCATGACCAGCGCGAACGTGATGTGGACGTCGAGCCACTTCCCCACCGAGCCCATCCACGCGAGGCCGCGGATCTTCTTTCGCAGTGGGTAGAGCCAGAGAAAGATGAAAATCGCGACGGCGAGAATGCCGGC
>DASRHU010000125.1:0-9351 GCA_035650335.1 Gemmatimonadaceae bacterium
GCCGCCGTCTCCCGTTGGGCCGCGAACTCCGGTGTCAGCCGGCGCGGCCGCCTGCGAGGGACCTCCAGAGGTCGCGCCGCTAGAAGCGCACGCTAGCGCGGTCGTTACGAGTGTCAGGAGTGCGATCCGCGTCACGATCGATCCACCTCGGGTGAGAGTTGGTCGTTGGTGGGCCAAAGGCGTTAACCACAGAGACACCGAGAGCACAGAGAACGGCGAACGCACAACGCGAACGTCGGGAGATTTAGGAAAGACTTGGCAGTTCTCTGTGCTCTCTGTGTCTCTGTGGTAAACGCAGTTCAGGCTCGTTGCGGGCAGGACCAGCAGCCGAAGAACCTAAGCCCGAACCCGCGACTCAGCCAGTAATCTCATCGAGATGGCAGCAGCCGCAGCGGATTGGTCTCGAGCGCCGCCCGCTTGAAACCCTCCGGGAGTGAGAGACCGAGAAAGTCGTCGACGTTCCGCCGCATGCTCTCGACACCGGGACTCGGCCAATCCGTTCCCCAGAGCACCTGGGCCTCCAGCTCGGCGATGCGCGGGAAGTAGCCGAGCATTCCCTTGGGTGGAATCCCGGAGAGATCCAGCCACACATGCTTGTGACGGCGGAGGATGAAGAACGCCTCCGCCATGTATAGCGGGCGCCCGCCGTGCGCCATCACGAGCGGCAGGTCGGGAAAGTCGATCGCGACGTCGTCCATCTCCATCGGGTTGCCCCACTTGCTTCGCGCGCCCGGGAAGATGCTCGTTCCGGTGTGGACCATCACCGGCAGTCCGTGCTCCTCGCATGCCCGATAGAGCTTGCCGAGCGCATCCAGACCTTCCGTGTAGGCGTTGGCGGGGAAGCACTGGTGATTGGGGTGGATCTTGAGGATGCGGACGCCGAGCTCGACGAGCCGCTTGACTTCCCCAGCCGGGTCCTTCGCGAAACGAGGATGCACACCGCCATACGGGAGAAGGCGCCGCGGCTCCGCTTCCGCATAACGAGCGGCGAAGTCGTTCGTGTCGTTGGTGAACCCCATCAGGTCGGGGCTCGGATAGTTGACCATTCCGACACGGTCGATCCCTTCATCGTCCATGATCCGAAGCAGCAGCTTCGGATCGTCCATGAGCGCCAGGAGGAAGTCGAAGCGATCCTCCTTGCCCCGACGCATGGTCTCCATCACGGCGGGCTTGAGCTGGCGCCACGGCTGGATGTGGATGTGGCAGTCCGTGATGCGGAAAGCGGAATGGGAGATCGGCCGTTCTTGCCGTTCCTGCCGTTCTTGTTGTCCCTCCGTATTCCGCATTCCGGCTTTTTTGTCGCCGCTCATCGCCCTTTGAAGTCAGCGGCCCGTTTCTCCAGAAAGGCCCGAACCCCTTCGGCCTTGTCGTCGCTCGAGAAGCAAAGCTGGAAGAGCGCTGTCTCGAGACGCAGTCCTTCGTCGAGGGGGAGACTCATCGCGGCGCGCGTCGCCTCTTTCGCGGCGGCGACGGCAACGGGACTCTTCGATGCGATCAGCTCGCCAAGGGCGACTGCACGATCGATCAGAACTTCCGGCGGCACGACGTCTTCGACGAGTCCGAGGGTGTGGGCCTGTTCGGCGGTGATCATCTCACCGGTGAGGATCAAGCGCAGCGCGCGACCCAGCCCGATGATGCGCGGGAGCCGCTGCGTGCCGCCGCCGCCGGGGATGATCCCGAGATTCACCTCGGGCTGGCCAAACTTCGCGTTCGATGAGGCGATGCGTATGTCACAGGCCAGGGCGAGCTCCATCCCGCCACCCAGGCAGAAACCGTTGACGGCCGCGATCACCGGCTTCGGGGATTGCTCTATCGCGTCGAAGATGGTGGGCAGCTTCATCACGCGATACTGATCGACCGGCGACCGCCCCTCGAATTCGCCGATGTCGGCGCCGGCGACGAAGGCCTTGTCGCCCGCACCCGTGATCACGATCGCGCGAACGTTGGCGTCGCGTCGGAGTCGATCCATGACGCCAAGGAACGCGCAGCGCATTTGGCCGTCGAGTGCGTTGCGCTTCTCGGGACGGTTCATCGTGACGAGCGCCACGCGACCGCGCTGCTCGACGAGAACGACTTCAGGCTCGGTCATCGGTCCTTCTCCCAGGAGTAGAATCCTCGTCCGCTCTTCCTGCCCAGCCTGCCTTCGCTGACGAGTTGGCGAAGCAGGGCAGGGGGCGAGTACGTGTCATCGCCTAACGTCGCGTGAAGATGCTCGGCGATCGCGAGACGCACGTCGAGGCCGACGACATCGGTGAGACGCAGCGGTCCCATGGGGTGATTGTATCCCAGCTCCATGGCGCGGTCGATGTCTTCGGCCGACGCGACGCCTTGCTCGAGCATGCGGATCGCCTCGAGTCCCAGCACGACCCCCAGTCGGCTGGTCGCGAACCCCGGTGTGTCGCGCACGACGATCGCCGTCTTCCCGAGCGACGTCGCCAGCTCGCGCGCCGCCGTCACCACCGCATCGGTCGTGCGCGCGCCCCGAACGATCTCGAGGAGCTTCATCACGGGCACGGGGTTGAAGAAGTGCAGACCGATGACGCGCTCCGGGTGCGCGAGCCCGTCGGCAATGCGCGTGATCGAGAGCGACGAGGTGTTGGTGCCGAGGATCGCCTCGGGTGACACGACGCGCTCGAGATCTCGAAAGATCGCCTGCTTCAGCTCGAGTCGCTCGGGAACGGCCTCGATCACGATGTCGGCGCCGGCGGCGGCCTCCGGCGCGCCCGGCGACGCGACCAGGCGGCGGAGCGCGACATCGCGCGACTCGGGCGTCGCCTTTCCGCGCTCGATGGCCTTGTCGAATGCTTCGCCGATCCGACGAATACCCGTCGCCAATGTCCCGGCGTCGGCGTCGGCCAGAAGCACTTCGTAGCCGGCCGCGACGGCGACGTACGCGATGCCGTGCCCCATTGTCCCCGCGCCGATGACGGCGACGCGACGAATCGTCATGCCGTGCTCGCCAGCGCGGGACCTACGACTTGAAGGACATCGGTACAGATGCCGTCGACGCCCATCGCCGCGAGGCGACGTGCCGTCTCGGCGTCGTTGACCGTCCAGGCGATGACGCGCCCTCGCTCGCCGTGGACCGCCTCGATGAGCTCTTCGTCGATCATCGTCCATTCCTGCCAGTAATCGCGTGCGCCGGCGGCGCGCATGACGCTCCCGGGATCGATCACATACGACGTCAGCAGGATGCCGCCGATGATGCTCCGGTCCACGGCCCGCGCACGCGTCACGGCGCGGTGATCGAAGGAGTGCACCGGAACGTCTCGCGCCGGTGCGGCGCGGCCGATAGTCGCGACGACCGCCTCTTCGATCCCGCGCCCCTTGATCTCGACGTACACGGTGGCGCGGGGGCTGACCGCCTCCAACACCTGCGCGAGGGCGGGAATTCGTTCGCCACCCACGTCGAACGTCGCGAGCTGCTCGGCGGTGAGCTCGGCAATGGGACGGTCTCGTAGCGCGGCCACGGTCGATACCGCCCGGGGGATGAAATCGTGATGAACGACGACGACGCCGTCGCGCGTCGCGTGAACGTCGAGCTCGACGGCGTCAGCGCCCAAATCGAGCGCCCGGAGAAACGATGCCAGCGTATTCTCCGGGCGCTCGCGCGGCGCGCCGCGATGACCGATCAGCTCGGGCGAACGACTCAACTCACCGCGCCGCCCGGTCCCGCGAGCCACTCGCGCTCCTTCTCGTCCACCTTCTTCTGCACGATCCAGTCACGCTCCTTGAAGATGTCGGCGAGGAACGCACGGTCCTGCGCCGTCGGCGTGACCGACGCGACGTACTCCTTGTACTTCTCGCGCTCGATGGGCTCGCCGTCGACCGTGAACGTCTGACCTTTCCAGATCCCGATGCGCCGATTGAACTTCTCGCTCGGGATCTTGAGCTTCGGCTCGTCGGCGGGAATGTGCTGATTCAGCCGCTCGATGAGCCCGGTGACTTCCTGCCGGTAGAGCTCCCGAGCGTGCTCGTTGAGGCGCCGCTCATCCGCCGGCTGCGCATTGGTGCGCTCGTCGAACCGTCCCTTCAGTCCCCACACGTACGCCCACTGCGCGGACGACGACTGGTCGGTGCCGAAAAGGTCGAATGCCGTCGAGACCCACTTGTTGAGGTACCGCTGAACAATGTCGGTGGGGATGCGACGCGCCTTGATGATGCGCAGCAGCCCGTTGTTCCCGGTGCCGAGGTGGAACGACTCCTCCTTGAGCATTGGCTTCATCGACCGGGAAAGGGGCGCGAACGCCGACGTCGACAGCATCTGGAGCTGGTACTTGCCGTCGCGATCGATGAACTGCGTGTAGGCGAAGAAGTCGAGCCAGTTTTCCACCGACTCGTTGAAAGAGCCGAGGAGGCGCTCGTGCTCGTCCGCGCGCCGCTCGAGCAGCTTCTCGGCCTCACGCTTCCCCTCGTCACCGAAGTGCGCGACCAGCAGATACGACATCTGCCAGCCGTGGCGCATCTCCTCCGCCATCACGCGGTAGATCGAGAGGAGGTCGTAATCCGAGGGGGCGTTCTGCAGCAGGTTGCGCTGCTGCTCGACCGACGCGAACTCGGTGTCGCCCTGATACACGATCAGGTTCTGGAGTGCGTCGCGAATGCGCTGATCCGGGATGTGCATCAGCGTTGGCCATTTTCGCTGGCCCTTGTAGTGTCCGAACTCGATCTCGGGAACCTCCAGCTCCCCGAGCTTCACGTCGAACTTGTATGACTTGAGCTCCGAGACCTGGAGACCGATGTCATCCTGCCAGGCTTTGAACAGGTCGATCCAGTCATCGAAGTTGCCGATCTTCGCCATCGCCATGAGTCGAATCCTCCAAGGGGCCTAATGAGCCGTTCCGAATTTTGCCGTGCGTTTCTCGGTGAAGGCACGGATTCCTTCGCTGGCGTCTCCACTCTCGAAGCACCGCATCTGAGCATCGAGCTCGTAGTCCAGCATCTCCGGCAGCGAGCGGTCGAGCGATTCGTAAATGGCGCGCTTCGCCAGCGACAGCGCGAGCGCCGGCTTGTGCGCGAGTGACCGTGCCCACGAATACGTCGCGTCAGCGAGCGTGGAGTGGGGAACCACCCGGTTGAAGAGTCCCAGCCGCTCGCATTCGCGGGCGTCGATCATCTCGGCGAGCCACACGAGCTCCAGTGCTTTCGCGGGCCCCACGAGCCGTGGAAGGAAGTACGTTCCGCCCCAGTCGGGGTGGAGGCCGATGCGATTGAACGTCTGCCCGAGACTGGCGCGATCGCTCGCGATCCGAATGTCACAGGCGAGCGCAAGGTTGGCACCACCGCCGGCCGCGACCCCATTGACGCTCGCGATGACGGGCTTGCGCGACTGCCGAATCGTGGTGACGACGTGACGTCCGGCATCCACGAGCGCGGCCATGGCCTCGACGTCTCGTCGCTCGACGAGCTCAGCCATGTAATCGACGTCACCGCCGGCGCAGAAGCCGCGTCCCGCGCCGGTGATCACGATGACGCGGACGGAGTCGTCCTTCTCGAGGCGATCGAGCGCCTCCGCGATCTCCTGCCGCATGCGTCCCGCGAACGCGTTCAGCTTCTCGGGACGGTTCAACGTGAGTGTCCCAATGCCCTCGGCGCGCTCGACCAGCACCTGTTCGAACGTCACGGGACCCTCTCGAGGATGGTGGCGATGCCCTGGCCGACCCCGATGCACATCGTCGCCAGGCCATAGCGCTTGCCGCGACGCCGAAGCTCGTGCGCGAGCGTCGCGACGATGCGCGCACCGGAGGCGCCTAACGGGTGTCCCAGCGCGATGGCGCCCCCATTCACGTTCACCCGCTCGGGATCGGCCCCGAGCTGTCGAATGCAGGCGATTGCCTGGGCCGCGAAGGCCTCGTTGAGCTCGATGAGGTCAATGTCATCGATCGTCAGCCCGGCGCGCTCGAGCACCTTGCGCGTCGCCGGCACGGGCCCGATCCCCATGATGTTCGGCGCGACTCCCGCCACGGCGGTCGCGACGATGCGGGCGAGCGGCGTCGTCCCGAGCCCTTTCGCGGCATCGGCTGACATCACGAGCGATGCGCTCGCCCCGTCATTGATGCCGCTCGACGAGCCGGCCGTCACGGTGCCGTTCTCCTTCACGAAGGCCGGGCGCAGCCCGCGCAAGGACTCGAGCGTCGTCTCCGGACGCGGATGCTCATCGCGCGCGACCACGACCGGCGCGCCGCCTTTCGCCGGGATCTCGACGGGAACGAGCTCGTCGCGAAACCGATCCTCGTCCAGGGCACGTTTGGTCCGCCGCTGGCTCTCGTGCGCGAACGCGTCCTGCTCGTCGCGCGTGATCCCGTAGCATCGCGCGACTTCCTCGGCGGTCTCTCCGAGCGAGATCGTCCACTCGCGCGGCATGCGCGGATTGATGAACCGCCACCCGATGGTCGTGTCCGCCATCGGTGGAAGGGTGCGCGGGAATCCATCTTCCGGCTTGAGCATCACCCACGGTGCACGCGACATGCTCTCGACCCCACCGGCGATGAAGACGTCCCCCTCGCCGGCGCGAACCGCTTGCGCGGCGCTCGCCACCGCCTGGAGTCCGGAACCGCAGAGGCGATTCACAGTTTGCCCGGGCACTTCGACCGGCAGGCCCGCCAGCAGCAGCGCCATGCGTGCCACGTTGCGCGTGTCTTCCCCGGCCTGATTCGCGCACCCGAGGATCACATCATCGATGCTCGACGGCTCGATCCCGGTGCGCCTCACGAGCGCCGAGATCGCCGTCGCCGCGAGGTCGTCGGGCCGCACGCGCGCCAGCGCCCCACCGTGACGACCAATGGGCGTTCTGACTGCATCCACGAGATAGACGTCGTCGCGCATTCTGTCAGAATGCGGAATGCGGAATCCGGATTGCGAATGAAAACCCGTTGTGCGCCTGAGGGTTCATATGCAATCCGAATTCCGCATTCCGCATTCGCCTCACGAGAGATCCACCCACACCGACTTGACCTGCGTATACCCCTCGAGCGCGTGCACACCGAGGTCACGGCCGAAGCCTGATTGCTTGAAGCCCCCGAAGGGGGAGGCGGCGTCGTACATGTTGTAGGTGTTCACCCAGACGGTGCCCGCGCGAATCTCGCGGGCGGTGCGGAGCGCCTTCTTGATGTCGCGCGTCCAGATGCCGGCGGCCAGCCCGTAGATCGTCGCGTTGGCGAGCTCGGCGGCGCCATCCATGCCGTCGCTGAAGGTCATCATCGCCAACACCGGCCCGAAGATTTCCTCGCGCGCAATCGTCATGTCGCGCTGCACGCCGTCGAAGATCGTGGGCTGGACGAAGTATCCCTTTCCGTTGACGGGAGTGCGCTCCCCGCCGGCGAGGAGCTTCGCGCCCTCTTTCTTGCCGCTCTCGATGTATCCAAGGACGCGCTCCATTTGCGCCTTCGAGACGAGCGCGCCCAGGCGCGTCTTGGGATCGAGCGGATCGCCGGCGACCATCTTCTTCGCCCGCTCGAGGATTCGCGTTCTCACATCGTCGGCTGCGCTCTCCTCGACCAGCAGCCGCGAGCCCGCCGCGCAGACCTCGCCCTTCCCATAGAAGATCCCGGTGAGCGCGCCGCGTGCGGCCGCGTCGAGATCGGCATCGGCGTAGATGATGTTGGGCGATTTGCCGCCGAGCTCGAGCGAGACTTTTTTCACCGTCCCGGCGGCCTCGCGCATGATCTGCTTGCCGACCTCGGTACTCCCGGTGAAGGCGATCTTGTCGACCTCCGAGTGCCTGACGAGTGCGCTCCCCGCTACCGACCCGGCGCCGGGAATGCAGTTGAAGGCCCCCGGCGGCAAGCCGGCCTCGATAGCCAGCTCCGCCATCCGAATCGCGGTGAACGGCGTGAGCTCCGCCGGCTTGAGAACGACGGTGTTCCCGCAGGCGAGTGCGGGTGCAACCTTCCAGGCCGCGAGCGAGATCGGGAAGTTCCAGGGAACGATCGCGCCGACGACGCCGAGCGGCTCGCGCAGCGTGTAGTTGAAGAACGGTCCGTCCACGGGGATGGTCTCGCCGTGGATTTTGTCCGCCCAGCCGCCGTAGTACTTGTACGTCGCGGCGGCCAGGCGAATGTCGATCATCGACTCGAAGACCGGCTTGCCGTTGTTCAGCGTCTCGAGGCGGGCGAGCTCCTCCTTGTTCTTCAGGATCAGGTCGCCGAGCCGCCAGACCGCCTCGCCGCGCTGTCGCGCGCTCATCTTGCGCCACTTGTCCGACTCGAACGTCTCGCGCGCGGCGCGCACGGCACGATCGACGTCGGCCTCGCCGGCGGCCGCGACGGAGGCGATGACCTCCTCCGTCGCCGGATTGATCACATCGTGCGTGCGCCCGTCGGTGGCGTCGCGCTGTTCACCGTTGATGAACAGCCGCGTTGGCAGCGTCTCGGTCGCCACGCCGGCGGCCATCGTCAGCGCCCCGTGAAGCGCGGCTGCCGCTTCTCGACGTACGCGCCAATGCCTTCCTTCGCGTCGCCGCTCTTGAACAGCTGGCTCTGCAACTCGCGCTCGAGCGCGAGGCCGTACTCGAACGCCATCTCGAGCCCCGATTGGACCGAACGCTTGATGTGCCCGACCGCCATCGCCGCCTTGTTCGGCAGCGTGAACTGCTGCGCGTAGAGCAGCACGTTGTCCCACCAATCCTCCTTGGGCAGGACGGCGTTGACGAGCCCCATCTGCTGCGCCTCCTCGAAGGAGAAGGTCCGTCCGGTGACCATCAGCTCCATTGCGCGCGACTTGCCGATGAGTCGAGCGAGGCGCTGCGTACCGCCGGTGCCGGGAAGCACGCCGAGATTCACCTCCGGGAGCCCGATCTTGCCGGCGTCCTGGCGGGCGATGCGGATGTCGGCCGCCATCGCGATCTCGAGGCCGCCGCCGACGCAGTGTCCGTTGAGCGCGGCAATGACGAGCTTCGGCGTCTGCTCGAGGCGGCTCAGCGTCTCGTTGGCGTGGAGGCAGAAGTAGTACTTCCACGTCGGATCCGCCTCGTTGAGCATCTTGATGTTGGCGCCGGCGCTGAAGAACTTCTCGCCCGCGCCCCGCAGGATGATGACGTGCACGTCGGCATCGAAGCGCGCTCGCAGAATGCAGTCATCGAGCTGGCGCATCATCTCGTGGGTGTACGTGTTGGCCGGCGGGTCATCGAGCTCGAACACGGCGACGTGGCCCTCCTTCCGATATCGGACGAGGGTGCTCGCTTCGCGCTCGGTCATGGTGGCTGTGGCCATGGGGTTCCTCTGGTGAAGTGCTGCGTCGCGGGAGCGCGCTGTGCTATCCCGCCGTCAGATGGGGTAAGACCGCGTCGGATACGGGCAGCCCGACGTAGCCGCCGAGAAAGAGCCGGCAGATACTCTGGCTCAACACCTCGAC
>DASRHU010000126.1:0-10332 GCA_035650335.1 Gemmatimonadaceae bacterium
CCTCTTCGACGGCTCGGTCGCCGACAACATCGCCTACGCGCGTCACAAGGCCAGCATGGAGGAGATCGAGGACGCGGCGCGCCGTGCGAACGCGCACGAGTTCATCGTCAGGTTGCCGGAGCAGTACGACACGTTCATCGGGGAGCGGGGCGTCAAGCTCTCGGGAGGTCAGCAGCAGCGGCTGGCGATCGCCCGGGCCATCCTCGCCAAGCCACAGATCTTGATCCTCGACGAGGCGACCAGCAATCTGGATACGGAGAGCGAGCAGCTGATCCAGGCATCGATGGCCACGCTGCTCGCCGGCCGCACGACGTTCGTGATCGCGCATCGGTTGTCCACCGTTCGTCGCGCCGATCTGATTCTTCTCATGGAAGACGGACGCGTCATCGAGCGCGGGACGCACGAGTCGCTGATGCAGGCACGCGGAGAATACTACGCCATGGTACGTCGGCAGATGGAGCATGGCGAGGAGCACGTCGGGGAGCTGATGCACTAACGGCCTGAGGGCCCGCCAACTGAACGGAGATCCCATGCGTCGCACGATGATGTCGCTGGGCGCTGCACTCGCCATGCTCTCGACCGCGATGCCGATCGATCTTGGCGCGCAGGACGCTCCGAAGCGAACCGCCGAGCAGATCAAGGCCTCCCTCGACGCGCACAAAGGCGACTTCGACTACCTCCTCGGCGACTGGGAGTTCACCGCTTCGAGCAAGGAGTATCCCGAGTTTCGCGGATACTGGAGCGCCACGCGCCTCGACGAGGGGCAAATCCTCGATGAGTTTCGCATCGTCGGCGACAGTGGAGAGACATATTACGTGACGACGACGGTCCGCAACTACAACGCGCTCCTCGACCGATGGGAGCTCGTTGGCATTGATGCCGGGAGCGGTCTGCGGGACATCGGCACCGCCCGTCGTGTCGGCCAGGAGATGCACATCGAGCAGCGATTCGGCTATCTGAGCGGCGCTCCTTCGACGTGGAGAATTCGCTACTACAACATTGGGCCCAACAGCTTTTCCTGGTCAGCCGATCGGTCCACCGACAACGGAAAAACGTGGGTCGCGAACTATCAGAAGATCGAGGCACGGCGCATCGGGCCGGCGCGAGCGATGGGGCAGCTCGCGCCGGCGCGCAAACGTTAGGCGCCATTCTTCCAGTCCCGAGTTGACGCCGGCTGGCGGTGCCGCTAGCGTCACACTCTCAGCACACACGGTCACGCATATGCTTCCTCACTACGCTCGCCTCGCGCTCCCAGCCGCGCTCCTCATGAGCACGCTTCCGTTTGGCGCCTCCGACGCGCAGCAGCCGCCTGCGCAAACGCCGCCACCGGCGGCACCCCGTCCGCGTCAAACCGCGAAGCCGCCCCTGCACGCCCGACACTGGATGGCGATCACCGGCAAGCCGCTGGCGGCCACCGCCGGCGCGATGATGTTCCAGAAGGGCGGAAACGCGGTGGACGCCGCGTGCGCGATGCTCGCCTCGGTCACCACGATGTGGGACGTCCTCTCCTGGGGCGGAGAGACGCAGGCATTGATCTATCACCCCAAGCTCAAGAAGGTGATCGGCATCAACGCCCTCGGCGTCGCGCCCACCGGAGCGACGGCGGCGTTCTACAAGTCGAAGGGCTATCGGTATCCGCCGGAGTTCGGGCCGCTCGCCGCCGTCACCCCCGGAACACCGGGCGGGCTGCTCGTTATGCTCGCCGAGTATGGGACGATGTCGCTGGCCGAGGTGTTGGCGCCGGCGATTCAGCTGGCGGACGGCTATCCGATCGAGGCCCAGGCCGCGAACTCGATCGAGCGCGCCAAGGCGCGGCTCAAGGAGTGGAAGTACTCGCGCGAGGTGATGCTTCCGCACCTGGGTCAGTCGCGTGAGGCGCCGGAGCCGGGAGAGATCTTCGTGCAGCGCGACCTCGCCGCGACCCTCCGGAAGCTCGTCGAGGCAGAGGCGAAAGCGCTCGCGGCCGGGAAGAGCCGCAAAGAGGCGATCATGGCGGCCTACGATCGCTTCTACAAAGGCGATATCGCGCAGGAGCTGGTGCGCGGCGTTCGGGAGGAGGGCGGGCTCTTCACCATGGAGGACCTCGCCAACTGGCAGGTGCGCATCGAGGAGCCGGTGAAGACATCGTACAAGGGTATCGATGTCTACAAGCTTCAGTTCTGGCAGCAGGGGCCGGCGATGCTTCAGGCGCTCAACATTCTCGAGAACGCCGACCTGAAGGCGATGGGGTACAACTCGCCGCGCTACGTCCACACGCTCTACCAGGCGATGAACCTCGCCTTCGCCGACCGCGATTTCTATTACGGCGATCCGTACTTCCCGCCCGAAGAACCCGCGCGCGGCCTCCTGTCGAAGGAATACGCGAAGGCTCGTTATGCGCAGATCAACTGGGAACGCAACGATCCCAACGTCAAGCCGGGCGACCCGTATCCGTACCAGGGCGGAACGAACCCGTTCCGCCAGATGCTCGCCCAGTGGAAGGTTCCGGCACCGGCGGACAGCACGCGCCGCAGCGGGCAGCAGGACCAGGTGGCACCGACGACGCAGACGCCTGACGACGATGGCGAAGCGCTGTTCGAGTCCGACTTCTACCGCGGGACGACGTCGATCGAGGCCGCGGATACCTCGGGCTGGGTGGTATCGATCACGCCAAGTGGTGGGTGGATTCCGGCGGTGATCGCGGGACGCACCGGTGTTGGCCTGAGCCAGCGCGGGCAGAGCTTCGTCACCGATCCGTCCGACGGACCATTCAACGTCATCGAGCCGCGCAAGCGCCCGCGCGTAACGCTGACACCGACGCTGGCGCTGCGTGATGGCGAGCCGTTCCTCGCGTTCGCGGTGCAGGGCGGTGACTCGCAGGATCAGAACCTCCTGCAGTTCTTCCTCAACGTCGTCGAGTGGGGGATGACGCCGCAGCAGGCGGCGGAGGCGCCCAACATCAACAGCTCGCAAATGCGCTCGAGCTTCGGCGACCACGAGTCGCGCCCTGGATTGCTGCTCGTCGCCTCGTCGACGCCGGACAGTGTCCGAACCGCGCTACAGAAGATGGGCTATACGCTCGAGTTCGCGGCGCGGACGTCGGGACCGATCAACGCGATCATGTTCGACCGGAAGCATCGCACGATGTGGGGCGGCTCGAGTCACCACGGGGAGGACTACGGGATAGGGTGGTAATGCCGAGGTCGTCGAGGTCGTCGAGGTCGTCGAGGTGATCGAGGGGACGGCTTTCACCTTGACGACGTTGACGACCTTGACGTCCTCGACGACCTCAGCCGTTCACCGCGCCAGCTTCCGAAACTCCGTCACCAGCTCCGGCGCCAGGAAAATGTCGGCGTGATCGCCGCGCGGCAGCTCGACCAGTCGCAAGCCGGGCCACGCGCGGGCGACGAAGCGCGAATACTCCAGTAGTGGATCCTTGACCGACACGATCGCGAGCGCCGGCGTCCGCGCACGCGCGAAGTCGGTCGTGTCGAGCATGAGGCCGAGGAACCCGCGCAGGGACGCGACGAGTGAGAGAGAATCGTTCGACGCCTGTAGCGTCGGGACGATCGCGTCGATGGCCGAGTCGGGCCACGTCGGCAGGATGTAGCGGAAGAACGGGCCAAGTCCCTCCCCGCGCTCGATCGGCGCGAGGTACGGCTCGATCACGCGCGCCGCCCCTGCTGAATCCCGACCCCAGAACGATCCGGCGACGAGCGTGGTCGAGAGCGCGCGAGGCGGATTGTCGAGGGCCAGGTGCGCCGCCAACACGCCGCCCATCGAGTATCCGATGACGTGAGCGGCTCGCACTCCGAGGTGGTCGAGCAGCCCGGTCAGATCATCGACCATTTGACGGCCGTAACTCCCTGGCTCGTCGAACTTGGTGCTGAGGCCGTGGCCGCGAAGGTCGGGCACGATCACCTGGAAGTCGGCGGCCAGCGAATCGGCGGTGCCCGCCCACATTTCCACGCGATCGGTATAGCCGTGCAGCAGTAGGACAGGCGGTCCGTCGCCGATCACGCGGTAGCGAATGGACACGCTGTCGCGCCTGAAGAACCGGTCGGGTGCGTCGACGAGCGCGACGACAGCCGAATTCGCGCCCGACGCCTCCCGCGCGTCACCGCGCGAGGGAGAACAGGCGTAAAGCGCATTGGATACGATCAGTAGCAGGTAGATGTTGTTTCGCATGGCAGTTGTGGTCTAACGAGGAACGAGGACGAAGGACTGAGGAATTCGATTGGATGAGACGGCTCAATCGAAATCCTCAGTCCTTTGTCCTCATTCCTCCGTGCAGTCCTAGAACCTCGATCCCGTGAGCTTCACGTCCGCATCCTTCCACGCCGCGCGGAACTGCGCCCACACTCGGTCCGCCTCGACCTTCTTCTGCTGGCGCTCGAGGCTCCGCGCCAATCCGAACAGCGACCAGCCGTTCCGCGGGAAGCGCTCGAGGTCCTGTCGATACACGCGCTCGGCTTCGCCAGCCTTTCCAGCGGCGAGCAGCGCCATCCCTAACGACTGGCGGATTGGGTAGTACCAGGTCGGCGGCTCGTTGTACATGAGCGCGTCCTCCAGCCAGACCGCCGCACGAAAGCGCTCGACGGCTTCGTTCGGCCGGTTCCCGCGCAACGCGATCTCACCCTCGAGCGCCGTCTCGGCGATCTTCAGGGCGGTCGCATAGTCACCGGGCGGGTACGCCGACGACAGCGCCCGCACTCGCTCGAGATCACCCAGCGCCGCGGCCTGATCGCCAAGCGCGGCGTGCGCCACGCCACGCGCGTACCACGTCAGCGCCGAGAGGAAGGGGATCGAGTCGCCGGGAAGCGGCTCCGCCAGAATTTCCTTCCAGCGGCCGAACGTCACCATCGTCGTCGGCACGATCGGCGTCACCGACTCGATCCACGGAACGGTCCTTACCCCTTCGATGCTCAGCCGCTCGGCCGTCTCCCGTGCAGCGGCGATCGCCTTCTGACTCATGCCCGCCATCGACGCGGCAAATGACAGGAAGTGGTAATTGTGCGGATAGTACCCGTTAGGGTACGCCCCCCGGCGTGCCACGCCGGGGCCCTCGAGCAGGACCTCGTCGGCATGGACCGCGTGCTCGTTGAGCGCGATCGCGTCCGCATACCGCCCTACCCGGATGTAGATGTGGGCGGGCATGTGCACGAGGTGGCCGGCACCGGGCATGAGCGCGGCCAGGCGCTCCGCGCAGGGGAGCGCGCGTGACGGATACCGCGCTTCCACCGCATGGATGAACAGGTGACACGCGCCAGGATGATTCCTGTTGACCGCGAGCACCCGCTCGAGCCGCGCGAGAATGTCGCCTGTCGCCTTGCGCGGTGTCCCGTCGGCGTTCCAGTAATTCCAGGGCGACAGGTTCATGAGGGCATCGGCGAACAGCACCTGCGCTTCCTGGTCATCCGGGAACTGGTCGGCGACGACCCAGATGCGCACCGCCCACGCGGAATCGAGGCTCGCACGCGTGGCGCCGGGCGCCCCCACATAACGAGCCGCGAGCGCCTCGATGAGTGCTCGCTCGCGAGTGGAGACGCGACCGACACCGCGCAGTGCCCGCTTTATGGCTTCAGCGGCGCGGACACCAGAGGCTGAATCCATCGCCGCGTTGATGTTTGGACCGGATGCGTACGCGATCCCCCAGGCGCACATGGCACATGACGGGTCGAGCCGCTCCCCCTGCGCGAACGAGCGGATCGCCTCGTCGTGGTTGAAGGCCCACGTCAAGCGCAGCCCCTGGTCGAAGTAGCGCTGCGCCTCCGGGTTGGACGTCGTAATTCCATACCCGTGCGATCCGAGATTCTGGTAGAGCCGGACACGACTCGTGGTGTCGATACCGATGTGCCGGTGCTGCGCGAACGCGCTCACGGCGGTGAGGCACAGGCCGGTGAGGGCAAGGGCCAGGCGCTTCATACTTGAGGTGGTCGAGGTTGTTGAGGTTGTCGAGGTGCTCGAGGTGCCAGGTCGTCGAGGTCGTCGAGGTCGTCAAGGTGATCGAGGTGACGTCATCGCTACGGAGGACAGCCTCGACGACCTGGACGACCTCGACGACCGGGGCTCCTCCTCGACATATTGCGCAGCACAGCCTTCCGCCCCGACATCGGGTCCGCGTTCGCATGAATCCGGCAGTCGATCCTCCTCCTCCCGGCGCCGTCACCGCCCTGCTCGAGCGCGTGCGGGGCGGCGACGCCGCCGCCGAGGAGCAGCTCATCCCGCTGGTGTACGAGGAGTTGCGGCGCGCCGCCGAGTATCTGCTTCGACGCGAGCAGGCCGGCCACACGCTGCAACCAACCGACCTCGTCCACGAGGGATATCTCAAGCTCCTTGGGGGAGAGGCGGGGGATGCGCGCTCCCGGCGGCATTTCATCGCCATCGCCGCACGTGCGATGCGCCAGGTGCTCGTGGATCACGCGCGGCGTCGCGGCGCGGCGAAGCGCGGCGCCGGGTACGTCGAGGTTCGCGTGACCAACGCCGACGCCGGGATCGACGTGGACCTCGCCGAGCTGATTGCGCTCGACGATGCGCTCGAGCGCCTTGGGAAACGCAACCCGCGACTTCCTCGCGTCGTCGAACTGCGATTCTACGCCGGCCTCACCGACGAGGAAATCGCCGACGTGCTCGGCGTGACATCGCGAACGGTGCAGCGAGACTGGGCGACTGCGCGCGCGTGGCTGTACAAGGAGCTCGCGCCCCCGGTGGATACGTGACCACCACGCACCGGCCGCTCGACGACTACGCCGACTGGGGCGAGATCGAGCGTCTCTTTGCGGAGGCGATCGAACGGCCTCGCGGGGAGCGTGCGCGATGGATTTCGCTGAACGCGACCAGCGAGGCCGTCCGCACGGAGCTCGAGGCGATGGTCGCGGCCCACGAGCGGGTCACCGGTGTTCTCGACCGGCCCCTCACGCTCGGCGCCTCCAATGTGCGGCCACGGCTCGAGCGCGCACTCGGTGGTCGATACACGATCGTGCGACCGTTAGGGCGCGGTGGAAGCGCGACGGTCTTCCTGGCGCGGGAGCACAAACACGACCGCAACGTCGTGATCAAGGTCCTCCACCCCGAGATCGCGGCCTACGTAGGCGTTCATCGTTTTCTGCGCGAGGTGCGCATCGCGGCCCACCTCGCGCATCCGCACATCCTGCCGCTCATCGACTCGGGCGAAGCGGACGGCCTGCTCTTCTGCGTCATGCCCCATCTCGAGGGGGAGACCCTCCGCGACAGATTGACGAGAGCCGGGCGAATTCCAGTGGCCCAGGCCGCGGCGCTGCTGCACGACGTCGCTGACGGATTACGCGCGGCGCACGCCGCCGGGATCGTGCATCGCGACCTCAAGCCGGAGAACGTGCTCTGCGCCGGGGACCATGCGTACCTGATCGACTTCGGCATTGCCGTGCGCGACGATGCCGGGCTGACGCGCTACACGCAGGAAGGGGTCGTTCTGGGCACGCTCGGTTACATGAGCCCGGAGCAATCGGCAGGGGACACCGTTGGGCCCGCGAGCGACATTTACGCCTGGGGTGTGATCGCGCGAGAGATGCTGACCGGACTCGGTCCTCTCACCGACCCGGGGAACAAGCTGGTCGGGGTTCCGGTGCAGCTCGCCGCTCTCGTGCGGCAGGCGCTCGAGCCCGAGCCGACGAAGCGCCCGGCCTCGGCCGATGAGATCCTTGCGCGGTTGGATGCGCTCGACCTGGTGCCTCGACGCGCCACAGTGCGCCGGGCGGCGGCAGTCATCGCCGTCGTCGCGGTGATCGCCATCGCGGGCGTGTGGTCGCGCGCGGGACGCGGCACGGCCCCCGGCCTCGCGCTTCCCGTGGCCGTCGTCCCCCTGCATAACGAGACCGGCGACACGACGCTCGGTATATGGGCGCGCATGGCGGGGGATTGGCTCACCCAGGGGCTGCACGAGACCTCCCTGGTTCGAGTGGTCCCGTGGCCGACGGTACGATACACGTGGGAGCAGCTCGAGGCGGAAGGGAAGGCATCGACCCAGGCGCTCGCGAATGAGATTGGAGCAGCCACGGTCGTCACCGGCTCGTACTACAAGACCGGCGATCGCATCGGCGTGCGGCTCGATGTCGCCGATCCGCGCAACAACCGGTTGATCGCCTCGCTCCCCGCCATCGTCGTCTCGCCGGACTCGCTGGAGGATGGGATTCGCGAGCTGCGCGATCGGCTGATGGGGTTCGTCGCGCTTCAATACGATGAGCGGGCGTCCGCGATGCCGGGGTTGGCGACTCACCCGCCGACATTTCACGCGTATCGCGCCTTCGACCGCGGGCTCGCGCTGTACAACGAGCAGGAGTACGGAGCGGCGGCGGCCGAATTCCGCCAGGCATGGAGCGCCGATACGAGCTTTCCGGTACCCCTCATCTACGCCGCGATGGCGCACTGGAATCGGGACGAATACGAGTGGGTGGACACCCTCGTGACGATGGCGCTGCGCCGACGCGACGCCATGAGCGAATACGATCAGAAGCAGGTCGAGCATCTCTCGGCGCGGCTGACGAGCGATGGCGCGCGCGCGATCGCCGCGGGGATGCGAGCGGTGGAGATCGCTCCTGAATCCCGAGCCGCCTACAATCTGGGACGAGATCTGATCGCGATGGACCGGGCTGTCGAGGGACGGCGGGTGCTCGAGGCGATCAATCCGGATCGCGGGCTCATGAAGGGCTGGCAGTCGTACTGGACCCAGCTCACGCATGCCCGGCATCTGACGGGGGCGCATGAGCTGGAGCTCGAAGCCGCGAGGGCGATGCGGGCGCGCTTTCCGGAGGCGAGGGTGGCGACGGTGCTCGAGGCCCGCGCGCTCGCCGTACTCGGGCGCACCGACGCGCTCGACTCGCTGTTGTCGTATACCGCTCAACTTCCTGGTGGGACGTACTGGTCTCACGCCGCCGCCCTGGTCGTCGCCGGCGAGGAGCTGGCCGTGCACCACGACACGGCCCGCGGCATCCCGTATCTGGCGCGCGCCGTCGCGTGGCTCGATGGGCAGCTGCGCGCCGAACCGGGCCGACGAGAGCATTTGTACTGGCGTGGCAGCGCGTTGTACGATCTCGGACGCTGGCGCGAGGCCGATGCCACGTTCGCGGCGCTGCACCGGGACTTTCCCGACCGCTTTCAGTATCGCGGTCTCGCGGCGCTCGCGCGCGCCCGCGTGGGCGACCTCCGTGGGGCGGCGCGCTTGTTAGGCGACCCGCCGCGCTTCGACCGCGGCGAGCATACGGCGTTCCGCGCTCGCCTGGCGGCCATCGCCGGAGACACCACCGCCGCCCGCGCGCTCCGGGAACGCGCACTCGGCGAGATCGTCGGCGGCTTCGCCTGGCTGCACGCGTCGGCGTTTCGGGATTTCTGAACGAGCGCGTTCAGCGCTAACCCTGCGCACCCTGCGCACCGCGAGCATCCCGAGCGCCGCCTGAAAGCACTCGCCACGGAAAAAAATACGCCGCGTACACCACCGCGTAGACCACGAACTGGTCGAGTCCCGTGAAGTGCGCAAAGGCAAAGAAGAAGATCAGCCCATGCATCCGCACGACGTTCCGATATGGCGCGAGCATCTTCGAGCCACTCCGGGCGTTCGCCGCCATGCGCGCGGCGATCGCGGGTGCCGCAACGGACAAGTCATCCTCGGCGGGTTGCGGTTCCCTCAGGAATCCAGCGCGCTCGGCGAGGAATGCCGAGGGGAGGAAGAGCCAGTAGCGCGCCGCGACCTCGAGGTAGGTCGACAGGTCAGCGGTCCCTGGCCGGGCTGCATCGCCGGTGTCGAGCGGGAAGAACGCTATCAGAAACTGCGAGTGGACGTAATGAAAGCCGCCAAAGTGAACCGTGAAGAAGGCGAGCATGAAGAGGCCGACGACCAGGAGTGTCACGCTCCCAGCGAGCGCCCCCGCCTTTTGCGGATGCGTGAGCTGTCCGATGAACGCTCGGTCGCGCCACACGCCGCGGGCGATGCGCACACCAGGGCGGACGATCATCCAGATGATCGTCGCGTAACCGACAACCAGACTGGAGAACCAGAGGCTCCAGACGAGGTCCGTCGTCGTCCATCCGCTCAGCCAGGCAATCCCAAGTCCGAGCGCGAACGCGAGCGCATCCGGCCAGGCCGAGGTCCAGCTCGCCGTCGTGTTGTCCGTAGTCATCGCCGAGTCGCTCAGGAAAGATCGTGGCTCCCCGATTCGACTCGTGTTGCCGCTTCTGCGTAACGTCGTCGCGTCGATGCGCGTGCGTCAGGCGGTCGCGTGCGAGGATGGATCGTACGGGACGAACAACGAGAACCCCCGCAGGAGCATCGCTGCTCCGTGCGGGGGTTCCTTACCCGCTGGCGATTGTCGGTCGGCTGTT
>DASRHU010000127.1:0-33626 GCA_035650335.1 Gemmatimonadaceae bacterium
CGTTCCAGGTGCTCGATGAGCGCGGCGTGGGCCGGCTCATCCGCATCGCCGTGGAAGATGGCCGTCGCGCGCGCAGCACCCTGAAGGTGGGCATTTGCGGCGAGCATGGCGGCGAGCCACGCTCCATTCGCTTCTGCCACAACGCCGGCATGCACTACGTGTCGTGCTCGCCGTTTCGGGTGCCGATAGCGCGGCTGGCGGCTGGGCAGGCGGCACTGGCTGGGTGATGGACGAACGGCAAAGACGTCAGAGCTCAGATGTCTGAACGAACGGCAAAGACATCAGAGGTCAGATATCAGATTTCAGAATTCAGATACACCTGCGGGCAGCCAATCGTGGATGCCCGTGGCTTTGTCTGAACTCTGAAATCTGACATCTGACAACTGACGTCTTTGCCGTTCTCACCTTGCCGTTCTCACCTCTGCCGCTTCCCTTCGCCCAGGGCGGACACCGCAACCTCGTGTACGTAGTACAGCGTCCCCACCCCGATCTTCCTCAGCACCGGAAGCGACACGTTGTACACCGGCACGCCTCCGGGCGTGCGTCCCTCGAAGGCCCCAGTGTGCGCGTGTCCGTGAAAGACCGCCGTGGCCTCGTAGCGGTCGAGAGGCTCCGCGAGCCGGTCGCACCCGAGAAAGGGGTAGATCACCTCCGGCTCGCCAGCGACCGTTCCCGCGATCGGCGCGTAATGCAGCACCGCGATCCGCACCGGACTCGCCAGACGACGAAGTCCCATCTCCAGCCGCTGGACCTCGTCCAGCGTTGCATTGACGAACGCCTTCGTCTCCGGCTCGCCGAACGCCGTGAGCGCCGCGCGTCCGAAGCCTCCCATGAAGCCCTTCGTTCCGACGAAGCCCACGTGCTCGTTCAGCTGGAACGGATTGCTGTCGAGCATGTGAATGCCACGGCCGCGGAGAATGCCCTCTCCTTCCTGCGCGAGTCCCGACTCGTGGTCGTGATTGCCCAGCACCGCCGCGATGGGAACCTCGACGTCGGCCAGCTCGCCGATCACCGTGTGGAATTCCGCGGGAAGTCCCCGCCGCGTCAGGTCGCCGCACAGGATGAGGACGTCGGCGTCCTTGTTGACACGCGCGAAGTGATCGCGAAACGCGCCGCGATCCTCTTCGCCACAGTGGATGTCGCCCACTGCCGCGATGCGGATGACGCGGTCCGACGTGCGCCGCTGCGGAACCTCAGGAGTGGCGGATGCGTGCGTCATATTCGGTGACGATCGGGGAGCGCTCCATCCAGACGTCGCTGGCGGCGATCGCCCGGATGGCGGGGTGCAGCTCGCGACGCCGAACGCTCTCTTCGCGCTCGTCGCGAAAGCCCCATTCGGTGACGTCGATGTTGAAGCTGAAGCGCGAAATGAGCGTACCGCGCGTCACGCGATCGCCGCTGCGCGGACGCCCCGCCTCGGCCTCGGCGCGAGCGAGAAGCTCCTCCAGAACCCACCGCGGCACGGCGCCATCGATTTCGGGATACACGTACTGGAAGATCTGAATCTGCGCGAGCAGCAGCGGCCAATGCTCCGCGACACGCTCGAGCAGCCTCTCCCAGCTCATCGCCTGCCCCACGCACGCGATGAGGTGCACGATGTCGCCCATGTCCTGGCGATGGCGCTCGTGGATGAACAGGCGATGCCACAGGAGCTCTTCCGCCGGCGCAACGCGCACGGGTGTCGCCGCGAGGATCGCGGGGTGGCTGTTCTGGTACCAGCCCGCATCGATGAGCGCGAGGCCGTTCCCCATTCCGAAGATGAGGTCGACGAAGGGCTCGCCATCGAACACCTTCGCCAGCCAGTGGGGTTGCTCGAGCCGGGTCGTGAAGCCGGCGTCTCGCAGCACGCGCGCGGCTTCGACGGTGTGCTCGGGCTCCACGAAGACGTCGAGGTCCTTCGTTTCGCGGTAGATGCCCGTGTGCTCGTGGATGGCGTAGGCACCGGCCACGACGTACGGAATGCCTCGCTCGTTGAGCGCGCGCAGCGCCCGCTTGTACACCTCACGCTCCTGCTCCGGAACCCAGAAGTCGCCATGCGTGACCGACTTCTTTTCTTCCTTCGTCAGGTTGTGCATTCGCGAGGCGCGTGTCGCCCGCCCCTCATCCCGCGCCATCAGCGCCGCCCCTTTTGCGTTTGGGGAATTCAAGGCAAGGCCCGCGCCGTCTTGTCGACGCCGCGCACCCCGGCTTGCCGCCTCGGCTGCTCAGCCTGAGCGATCAATGCGTCGAGATCCAGCTCCGCCGATGGCGCCACGTGCGCCTTGAGGACGACGCGCATTTGCTCCAGCGCGTGTTCCGCCTCACGCGGATCGGTGGAGGCGACGCAATCTGACGGCACGACGAGGCCATAGTCGCGCATGTACGCATCGTTCGCCGTGAACAGCACGCAGATGTTCGCCTGGATCCCCGTGACGATCAGAGTCCGGACGCCAAGGTAGTCGAGGAGAATGTCGAGCTGCGTCGAGTAGAATCCCGAGTGCTTCGGCTTGAGGACGAAGTAATCGTCCTTCTCCGGGTGGAGAATCTCGGCGAGCGGCTGCCCGGGAACACCGTCGTGCAGTACGTGGTCGAGCACCTGGTTGAGGTCGGACTGCCACCGGCCGAAGTTGTCGTTGACATAGACGGCCGGGATGCCGGACTCGGCCGCACGATGCTTGAGCGCGGCGAGCCGGTGTGCCATCGGGAGCGCGTGCCGGAGCAGCTCAGACCCGTGCTCGAAGTCGACCGCGTTGATCACATCGATGAGGATCAGCGCGACCGGCGACTTGTCGGGCGCATTCCCGTGCAGGTCCGGGTTCCGGCCATCGGCTCGTGGCATTATCTCGCTCGGTTCTCCCTCGGAGGGAGTGCGGATTGGGCGAGCGCACCGCCAAACTCCTCGATGCTCCACTCGCCTCTCTCGAGAACCAGCGGCAGCGCGAGAGCAAGCTGCATACGACTCCCTTCGATCTCGACGCGAACCGTCGCCCGACTGCGGCGCCGATTCTGCGCGATGGCCTTCACATGCTCGAGATCGCCGATTCGCGACCGCAGCCTGCGCGATGCCTCGGTCACGGTCGTCATGGAGGCCGACCTCGCGGCGCTCTCCGCGAGCAAAGCGCGCGCGGCCCCCGGGCGTCCGTGCCCGAGTGCGTCGATGAATCGCTCGGCGACGACCTCCGGGGGCGAGACGAGCGTCTCATCGTCCCCGAGGCCGAACACCACGCCACCAACCACGGCAAGAGACAGCACGATCACAGCCAGGGCCTTCAGCAGCGTCTTCATCGTCCCCTGCGGCGAGCGCGTGCCTTCACGAACTCGGCGTCCCTCCGCTGAGCGGGCTTCGCCCATTCGTGGCGAATCACCGCGAGAACCCCGCCTTCCTCGATACGCGCGCGCTTGATCTCGGCCCACTGGGCCGCGGAGATGCCTTGAAGGCGAAGCAGCGACGCCAACTCCTTGCGGTTGACCCGCTCCTGCCGATTCACCTGACGCCGGGGCATGCCGTTCTGCAGGAGGGTCGGGGGCTCGCCCTCGATGAGTCTCCACACCCGAATGTCATGAAACGCGGCAACGGCGATGACGAGCTGGAGGAGCGTCAGGGTGCCGGCCGCCACGACGAACTGCCCAAACGGGACCGTCGCGAACAAGGCGTCGTCGATCAGGTCGCCGACGACGATAGCGAGGACGAACTGCATTCCGGTGGCCTCGGCGAGCAGACGCTTTCCCGAGACGCGCAGAAGAGCGAGCAGAAAGACGTATGCGATTACCGCGCGAATGGCGATGCGAAGTGGAGACATGGCCTACTCCGCCCGGTCGAGCAGCTCGGGTGAATCGGTACGGTGCTCCGGCATTGGCTCCTCGTCACCGCCCGTATCGATCTGCCTCTGCTCCTCCATAGCGAGACCGACGTCCGCCTTCTGCACCGGCTCGGCCCAGTCCTGCCGAATGACGCTGAGCTGTCCGTTGTACTCGACGACCGCGAGCTTGACCTCGCGAAGATCATCGACGCCGTGCAGCCGCAGCTCGGAGAGCACGTCCTTCTCGTTCATTCGCTCGGCCCGCATGCCGGGGTAGTGCAACTGCCCCTTCTCGAGCACGACCGTCGGTGAGCCCTCGAGCAGATGATCGAATCCGTGGTCCCAGTAGGTGAGCCACGAGTTCCCGTAGTGCAAAGCCGCGATCACGCCGACCGCGATGAAGCCCTGCGCCATCGAGACGTCCCCGTAGATGAGCTCGTCCACCACTTCGCCGAGCATCAGGGCGACCAGGAAATCGAACGCGCTGAACGTTCCGATGGTGCGCTTCCCGGAGACGCGGATGATCGCGAGCATCACGGCATACACGGCAACCGCACGCGCCGCCGTCAGCGCGAGGTCCCTGGGATCCATTGATGCCTCCGTTCGCGTGGTCGGTTCGGCAGCAAAGCAAGGTGGGTGCAGCGCGCAGGGAGGGTGCACGAAATGTGCGCGCATCGGGAGGGGCTGGTCGCGCAAAAAAAAAGACGCCGGGTCGATTTGCCGACCCGGCGTCTTGATGGAGGCGCGGGGAATTGAACCCCGGTCCGAGAATGGATCCACCACAGCTTCTACGTGCGTAGTCCGCCATTGAATGTCTCCGGACGCTGGCCGGCGGACGGCCCACTTCCGGATGAGTCTCTCTGAATCTCACTCAACGCCTGGAGACGCGACGTCGAGCCAGCCCAAATTTGCGATACCCGGCAGCCGCCTTGGGCGAGCTTCTCACCGGGCAGGTGCGCAACTAAAAGTTACGCAGCCAGAGCCATTTCAGAGTTGGCAGTTGTGAATCTTTCCCGAGGGATTAACCAGGACTCGAGGACCTGGGCACGCGGCCACGGCTTCACCGACCCCGTCGAAGCCAGTCGCCCCCGTAGCACCAATTCTAACGATCTACGCCCCTCCAGTCAATCGGGGACGCCAATTGTGGAATACTCACTAAAGCGTTGACGCAGCGCCAGTTGGCGATGCCACTCTCACGCAATTTCTCCCACCACGCTTGGCTTCGTACAGCGCTCGGTCGGCTGCCGGGAACAGCGTATCGCGGCTCTTCACGCTCGCCGGGTAGGACGCAACGCCGAACGACGCGGTGACCTCGATCGCGCGATCGGCGAGCCGCACCGGCTGAGAGCTCAGGAGCGTTCGGAGCCGCTCGGCGACTTCGCGCGCCCCGCCGAGATCGGTCTGCGGCAGAAGGATGGCCATCTCTTCACCACCGTAGCGAGCGCACAGATCGACGTCGGCGCGCAGCGCCCCGCCGAGTACTTTCGCGGCGTGGCGGAGCACCGCGTCCCCAGCGTCATGGCCGTGCTCGTCGTTCACGCGCTTGAAGAAATCGAGGTCAGCGAGCAGGAGCGACACGGGACGCTGGAATCGATCGCTTTCCGCCAGCAACGTCGACAGTCGCTCGTCGAACGTCCGGCGGTTGGCGAGCCCGGTGAGGGGATCCCTGCGGGCGAGATCGTGTTGACGCGAGAACTCTTCGGCCGTTCGCAGAGACAGCGACGCGACACGGGCGAGGAGACGCACGGTATCGACTTCGCGCTCCACGATCTGCCGCGGTGCATCTCCCTCGATGACGATGGCGCCGAGGACTGAGTGGTCGCGGCGGAGTGGAATCACCGCCAGCGAGCCTATGCGACGTCGGGGCTCGTTCTCCGCGAACACCGCCGTCCGCAGCGCCGCCCGCTGCGCGTCCTCGAACACGAAGAGCTGGTCGTTACGGCAGGCGCGCGTGGCGAGCGAGTCGTTTCCGAGCGGGTACCCTTCCCTCACGCCAAAGGCGGCGGAGGCGCTGCGCACGATGCCGGTGCCGGACGCCGCATCCCACGAGACGAACGCCGATCGGGACGCGCTGGTGACCTGAAGCGAGGTATCGCACACCGCACGCGCTAGCGCATCGACGACGACGGTTCCCTGAATCCGCTCGACCGCATCGATGATGGCCCGCACATCGGCCGCGCGACGGGCCGTCAGGTGACGAACCTCGAGCAGACCGAGCAGGGTGCCGAGGTGAGTACCGTGCCGGCGAACCCAGTTCTTGAGCTCTTCATCCGGGAGGGCCGCGCCGCCGGTCACCGTCACGCTGAGCGCACCGAAGAGGCGATCTCCCTCTTCGACCGGCCCGGCGACAACCAACCCGCCGTGCTCGAGCTGCGCGGACACGGCCATGCGCTGGAGCCCGGCCCACTGCACCAGTGGCACTCCCTCGCGCTCCGGAAAAAGGGCGGGCTCGTCAGGCGCGACGGTGGACCAGGCCGCTGGCTCCATGCGCTCGTCTTCCTCCGACAGGCGCCAATAAATCACTTCATCGGCGCAAAGACTGTCGCGAATGTCCCGGAGGTAGCGGCTGGCAATGTGCAGGTGCACCATGCCGATGGCCGCGTCCCGCTCCGAAACCGCTTCACGTCTCAGATCACTCGCGACCGCCGTCGAGCCGCGAGGCGTCGGGCGACGATGCAGGAATCCCTGAACGCGGCGCATCCGCTGGCGGTCGGCCTCCACATCACGCGCCATTCGCCTGGCGTACCAGAGAGGCCCGACGGCGATCGCGGCGAGCAAGGCGGAGCCAGTCAACACCTCGGCGATCTCGGGCGCGCGCCCGAGCGCGGCGTCGCCCACCGCGAGGGCGAGAACCGCCACACCGACCGCGATTACCCCGGTCCGGAAGCCTAACGTCGCCGTCGCCGCCATGAGGAGGAGGCCAACGAGGGTCAGCGCCGGCGAGCCCATGCCGCCACTGGCGGTGACGAGCATGAACACCGGAGCGGACAGGACCGCGAGGAGGACGGGAAGCGCGCGGCGGATCGGCAGAGGGACCGATCCTGTCGCGATCCCGGCGACGAGCGCGAGGCCGACGATCAAGGCGCCTAGCGCCGGCCAGGTGAGGCGGGACCCGTCGGCGAGCAGGGCCCGAGCCGCTGGGTCCATGAACGACGCGGCGGCCGCGATCCAGAGCGCGGCCGCCGCTATGGACGCCCAGCGGTGGCGAGCGATGCTACGAATGAGTGATGCGTGAGGCTGCATACGCGGCGCCGAAGCCGTTGTCGATGTTGACGACAGTCACGCCGGCAGCGCAACTGTTCAACATCCCGAGGAGCGCGGCGATGCCGCCGAAGCTCGCGCCGTATCCGACGCTCGTCGGAACGGCGATCACCGGAACGCGCACGATTCCTCCGACGACCGACGGCAGCGCTCCCTCCATCCCGGCAACAACGATCACGACGCTCGCGCGCGTCAGTACATCGCTCCGCGTGAGCAGTCTGTGGATTCCCGCGACGCCAACGTCGGTGAGGCGCTCGACGCAATTGCCCAGGGCGCGTGATGTCACCGCGGCTTCCTCGGCGACTGGCAGGTCACTAGTGCCGGCGGTGACGACGAGGACGGTCCCCTTCCCCTGAGGAACTGGCTTATCAGGAGCAAGATAAGCCGTTCTCCCCAAGTCGTTTATCTCGACAGTCGGAAACCGCTCGAGGAGTGCCTCACGAGCGCTCGCGTCGGCTCGCGTGACGAGGAAGCCATCGCCGCGGGCGCTGATCCGTTGAGCGATTTCGACGACCTGGTCCGTCGTCTTGCCCGCCGCGAGGACGACCTCGGGATACCCATGGCGCAGGGCGCGATGGTGGTCGATCGTCGCGAACCCAAGATCTTCGAGCGGTGAGACGGTGAGTGCATCGACGGCCAACTCAGCGGGCGTCTCTCCGCGTGCGACCCGCCGCAAAAGCTCGAGCGCACGCTCGCGGTTCACGCCGGAACGGTCTCCCGTACCGCCGAGTCTGCAGCCCCCGCATCCAGATCGGAGAATTCGCCGCGCCTCATCGCGTCCAGATACGAGCCGAAGATCCACTCGACCTCGCTCAGCGACTCGACGGCGTGCAGCTGCCGCCTCAGGTCGGCGGAATGCGGGATGCCTTTGACGTACCAGCCGAGGTGCTTTCGGAACTCGATCGCGGCACCGCGAGGGTCGTTCTCGTAGGCCTCGGCCATCCTCGCGTGCTCGATGGCGATCGCGAAGCGCTCCTCGATGGGCGGCGCCAGGAGGGGTTCCCTGCCCTCCAGGAGCGCACGAGACTGCGTGAAGATCCACGGCTGGCCGAATGACCCGCGAGCGATCATGACCCCCGCACAGCCCGTGTGCTGGTGCATACGCAGGGCATCGTCGGCGGTCTTGATGTCGCCGTTTCCGAGCACCGGGATCTCGAGCGCCTCGACGACTGCCGCGATCTCGTCCCAGTTGGCGGTACCGGTGTACATCTGCGTTCGGGTGCGCGGGTGCAAGGTGAGCACGCGCGCGCCGGCATCCTGGCATCGGAGGGCGATCGCGACGGGATCGCGCAGCTCCTCGCTCCATCCGCTGCGAATCTTCACGGTGACCGGGAGGTGCGTCGATCGGGAGACCGCGCGAATGACCTGCTCGACGAGCGTCAGATCCTTGAGGCAGCCGGACCCGCCGTTACGGCGCACGACCTTCTTGACCGGACACCCGAAATTGATGTCGATGAACTCCGGCGCGAACACGTCGGTGACGAGCGCGGCGGCGTCGCCCATCGCGTTCGGATCCGCTCCGAAGATCTGCACGCCGATCGGCCGCTCATCCGTGCCGAATCGCAGCTTGGCGAGTGTCGCCTCGTTCTCCCGCCGAATTCCCTCGGCGGAGAGAAACTCGGTAACCACGACGTCGGCCCCAAAGCGGCGGCAGAGCCGGCGGAATGGAGACTCCGAGACGCCGGCCATGGGCGCGAGATACAGCGGGACGCGATGCGGGAGCGGAAAGGGAAACGGCATGTGCACTGGAAGCTAACGCTGCGGCGAAATGCGTGCAACGACATGATTTGACAGAGCTTACAGACTCGGGTATGTTGCGCGGCACTGTTGAATCACCCTATCTGCGCGCCGCGCGCGCTCATTCATGGAACTGCGAGAATTCTTCTCGGAAGACGCGATCAAGCTCGCGCTCGAGGGAAATACGAAGGATGAGATTCTCAAGGAGTTGATCGGGCTGCTCGCGCTCGACGAGAAGTCGGAGAGCATGCTGTTCAAGATGCTGAAACGGCGCGAGAACCTCG
This sequence comes from Gemmatimonadaceae bacterium, assembly GCA_035650335.1. Classification (GTDB taxonomy): domain Bacteria; phylum Gemmatimonadota; class Gemmatimonadetes; order Gemmatimonadales; family Gemmatimonadaceae; genus JAICNG01. Next base: position 9,062 of record DASRHU010000127.1, read on the forward strand.
GGTCCACCGGGATCGGTCGAGGGATCGCGATTCCCCACTGCCGCTCACTGGTCGTCAGCAAGCTCCGCGTCGCGTTCGGCCGCAAGCGCGAGGGCATCGACTTCAAGGCAATCGACGAGAAGCCGGTGCATTTCTTCTTCCTGATCGTCGCCCCACCGCTCGAAGTCTCGAACCAGTATCTCCCGGTGCTGGGGAAGATCGCTCAGTTCTCGAAGGAGACGGACGTCCCGGAGCGGCTGATGCGGCTCGGCAGCCCTGGCGAGTTCATGGCGTTGCTGCAGGAGAAGGGCGTATAGGCGTTTCAGCTCCGGGTTGAACGGCAAGGATGACAGAGTTCAGAATACAGAATTCAGAATTCAGCAACGACAACGGGCAGCCAATGAGTGGCTGCCCGTAGCTTTTGCTGAATTCTGAATTCTGTATTCTGAACTCTGTCATCTTTGCCGTTACCTACTCCCACTCGATCGTCGCGGGCGGCTTGGAGCTCACGTCGTACACCACGCGATTCACGCCCCGCACCTCGTTGATGATCCGATTGGAGACGCGCGCCAGCACCTCGTGAGGGAACGGGTACCAGTCGGCCGTCATGCCGTCGCGGCTGGTGACGGCGCGTAATCCCACGACGTTGGCGTAGGTCCGATAATCTCCCATCACACCCACGCTCTTCACCGGAAGCAGGACGGCGAAGGCTTGCCAGATGTCGTCGTACAGCTCTGCCTCGCGAATCTCCTCGAGGTAAATCGCGTCTGCCTGACGAAGCGTGTCGAGCTTCTCGCGCGTGACGTCGGAGAGCACCCGGATCGCGAGGCCCGGCCCGGGGAACGGGTGCCGCCCCACGATTTCCTCGGGCAGTCCCAGCTCACGACCGACCTGGCGCACCTCATCCTTGAACAGCTCACGGAGCGGCTCGACGAGCTCGAACTTCATCCCCGGCTTCAGCCCCCCGACGTTGTGGTGCGTCTTGATCGTCACCGATGGTCCCCCGCGCGGCGAGACGGACTCGATCACGTCGGGGTACAGCGTCCCCTGTACGAGGAACTTCGCATCGTGCCCCGCCTGGTCGGTCGCGTCCTCGAACACGTCGATGAACGTGTGGCCGATGCGCTTTCGTTTCTCTTCCGGGTCGCTGACACCCGCGAGGGCAGCGAGGAATCGCTCGCTCGCGTCGACGGTCACGAGGTCGATGCCGAGATGCGCCCGGAACGTGCGCTCCACCTGCTCGCGCTCGTGCAGCCGCAGCAGCCCCGTGTCGACGAAGATGCAGGTGAGCTGATCGCCGATCGCGCGGTGCACGAGGACGGCGGCTACCGACGAGTCCACGCCGCCCGACAGCCCGCAGATCACGCGCGACTTCCCGACCTGTTTCGCGACCTTCGCGACCTCATCCTCGATGAACGCCCCGGCCGTCCAGGTCGGCTCGGCGCGGCAGATCTCGAAAAGAAAGTTGGCGATCAGCTCGCCGCCGCGCGGCGTGTGCGCGACCTCCGGGTGGAACTGAACCCCGAAGACGGGCTTGGTGCGATGCCGCATGCCGGCGACTTTCACCGTCTCGCTTCGCGCCGTCACGTCGTAGCCGGGCGGTGGCGTCTCGACGTGATCGCCGTGGCTCATCCACACCGTCGCGCGCTCACCCTCGCCGAATCCTCCGAAGATCCCGTCGGGTGCCGTCACCTCGAGCTCGGCACGCCCATACTCGCGAGGGCCGGGCGCGACTTTTCCGCCCTCGAGGTGCGCGATGAGCTGCATGCCGTAGCAGATGCCAAGCACAGGGGCGATGTCGAGCAGCCCCGGCTCGGCGCTCGGGCCGTCGTCATCGTAGACCGAGCTCGGCCCCCCGCTCAGGATGATCCCCGTCGGCTTCCACGCTCGAATCCACTCGAGCGATCGCGTGGGCGGATGGATCTCGGAGTAGACACGCGCCTCACGAACCCGCCGCGCAATGAGCTGCGTGAACTGGGAGCCGTAGTCGAGAATGAGGATCCGGCTACCCACGCTGGCTCCACTCCGGCCCTTCGAGCCGGATGGTCTCGATCACTCTCGAGTCGAGATCGAGAATCGCCGCGGTCGGCGGACCGAAGAGCCATCCGCACGCTTCGCCCGGGTTGACGATCATCGTCTCGCCGCGCACTCGCGTGTCCTGCTTGTGCGTACATCCATGAACGACGATCTCGTGCGCGGCGAGCGAGCGTTTGTGAACGTCGCCGATGTCGTGCACGATCAGGATCTTCGTGCTATTGATCTCGACGGTGTGGGGCGACTCGTAGAGCTCGAAGCCCATCCCCTTCGCCGCTTCCGCCTGAAGCCCTTGCCGATCGCCGTCGTTACGGCCGAATACGCCGGCGACCGGAACGTTGACGGCGCGCAACGGCGCGATGGAAAACGGAGCGCACCAGTCGCCCGCGTGCAGCACGAATCCCACGCCGGCATCCGCGAACCGCCGCGCGAACTCCGCGATCGCCGGGAGCCTGTCGTGGGTGTCCGCCAGAAGCCCAACGCGCATCAGAGCGCCCTCCAGGCAGGCGTTGAGCTTTCGTGGCGATAGAGATCGTCGTAGGTCTCGCGCTCGCGAATGACGGCGAAACGATCTCCCTCGACGAGAACCTCGGGTGGGCGTGGGCGGCTGTTGTAGTTCGACGCCATGACGAATCCGTAGGCGCCAGCGGAATGGACGATCAACAAATCGCCTTCGCCGACGGTGTCCATGGTGCGCCCAAGCGCGAAGAAATCGCCGCTCTCGCAGACGGGACCGACCACATCGTAGGTCTCGGATGCGCCGGTTGGGCGGACGGCCGAGATGTGATGGTATGCCCGGTAATGAGAGGGGCGGAGGAGGTCATTCATGCCGGCATCGGTCACGACGTACTCATGTCCGCCGCTTCGCTTGCGATACAGCACGCGCGTCAGCAGCATGCCGCCGTTTCCGACGAGGTAGCGTCCGGGCTCGACGAGCAGCGTGAGCCCCGAGCCGGCCGCGCCGGGAAGAACCGACGCGGCAAACGCCTCGGGATCGGTGGCGACCTCATCTTCATATGTCACCGCGAGGCCACCGCCGACATCGAGATACTCGAGGTCCCGGGCCGAACCGCGCAGCTCCGACACGAGGGCGAGCAGCCGCCGCATCCCCGCCTCGTACGCGTCGAGCGCCGTCACCTGCGAGCCAATGTGCATGGCGATGCCGCGCAGCGCGATCTCCCGCATGCCCGCGGCGCGGCGCGCCACCCCAAGCGCTTCGTCGTACGGGATGCCGAACTTCATCCCGCGCTCGCCCGTGCGAGTGTAGGGATGCGGGGTTTCGACCGTCACCTCGGGGTTCACGCGGAGCGCGACAGGCGCGACGCGACCGACATCGCCGGCGATCCGCGCAAGGTGATGCAGCTCCGCCTCCGATTCCACGTTGATGAGCAACACGTTGGCGGCGAGCGCCTCACGAAGCTCCTGCTCCGTTTTCCCTACCCCACTGAACACGACGTCGGCGCCGGAGTAGCCCGCGCGGAGCGCGCGTGCCAGCTCTCCACCGGAGACGATGTCGACGCCGGCACCAAGATCGCGAAGCAACGCCAGCACGGCGAGCGACGAGTTCGCCTTCACGCTGTAGTGAATGCGATGCCGAACGCCCGACAGCGCACCCTCCATGCGGCGATACTGATCGCGGATGTGCGTGGCACTATAGACGTAGGCGGGCGTGCCGACGACCTGCGCGAGGCGCTCCAGATCCACGTTTTCGCAGCGCACGGCCGGCGCCGCGTCATGCCGCGCGTCCGTCAGTACGCTCTTGCCCACACTGCCTCGGTCTTCGCGGGACGCCCGCACCGCACGCACGTCGCAGGAGTCTCGGCCGACCGAAACTCCTCGTCAGGCAGCACGCGAATGGTCGCCTTCGTATCTTCCTTCACCGCCGTCTCGCACGCGGGATCGCCGCACCATCCAGCGTATATGAACCCGCCCGGCCCATCGATGATCTGGCGGAACGCATCGTAGGTGATCGGCCCGCGATGGCTGTTCTTTTCCCGACGGTCCAGCGCGGCCGCCACCATGTCGTCCTGGATCTTCTCGAGGAGCGCTTCGACGTCCTCCCCCACGCTGTCGAGACTCACGGTCTGTTTCGCCCGCGTGTCGCGCCGGACGAGCACGCACTGGTTCTTGTCGATGTCGCGCGGGCCGAGCTCCATTCGCAGCGGGATTCCGCGGAGCTCCCAGTCGTAGTATTTCGCCCCCGGCTTCATGTTCTCGCGATCATCGAGGTGAACGCGCAGCCGGTTGGGATCACGACGCTCCCAGTCGCGCAGGTTGTCGAACACCCGATGCGCGGTCTCGAGCACACGCCCGCGCTCGTCCTCGCTCTTCCAGATCGGCACCATCACGAGCTCGATCGGCGCAAGGAGCGGAGGGATGCGCAGCCCGTTGTCATCACCGTGCGTCATGACCAGTCCGCCGACGAGCCGCGTCGAGACCCCCCAGCTGGTGTTCCAGGCGTACTCCATCGATCCGTTTTCCGCCTGGAAGGTGAGATCGAACGCTTTCGCGAAGTTCTGGCCAAGGTTGTGTGACGTCCCGGCCTGGAGCGCGCGATTGTCCTGCATCATCGCCTCGCACGCGTACGTGCGAAGCGCCCCGGCGAACTTCTCGCTCTCCGTCTTCTGACCGGTGATGACCGGCATGGCCATCCAGCCTTCCATGAAGTCGCTGTACAGGCCGAGGATCTTCCGCGCTTCCTCCTCCGCCTCGTCGTGCGTGGCATGGGCGGTGTGCCCCTCCTGCCAGAGGAACTCGAGCGTTCGGAGGAACAGCCGCGTGCGCATCTCCCAGCGAACGACGTTCGCCCACTGGTTGATGAGGAGCGGCAGGTCGCGGTAGCTCTGCACCCACTTCGCGAACATCGCGTAGATGATCGTCTCGGAGGTGGGGCGCACCACCAGCGGCTCGTCGAGCTCCTTGCCGCCGCCGTGCGTGACGACGGCGGTTTCCGGAGCGAAGCCCTGGACGTGCTCCGCTTCCTTGTGCAGGAAGCTCTCGGGGATGAAGAGGGGGAAGTATGCGTTCTGATGGCCCGTCGCCTTGAACATGTCGTCGAGCGCCCGCTGCATCCGCTCCCAGATGCCGTACCCCGCGGGACGGATGACCATGCAGCCGCGCACCGGCGAGTAGTCGGCGAGCTCAGCGCGCAACACCACCTCGTTGTACCAGGCGCTGAAGTCTTCGGCGCGCGTCGTCAGCTTTTTGTCGTCCGTCATCGGGTCTGGATGGTCCTGGTCACCGGGATGCGATCCACTCGTCGAGCCGTACGCGGGTTTCCACGCCATCGGCGAGCCGGCGAACCACCGCCTCGTCCCGCTCCACCTCATCCGCCTGAATCACGACGACGTCGCGAGCGCCCGCGGCGTGGGCGGCCTTCATTTGCCGAGAGAGCTGCTGTCCGCCTAACGCATACTCCACCGAGCGTCCCCGCTCCCGAAGGCGGCCGGCGATGCGCATGGCGTGCGTCAGCAGAGCATCATCGCCATAGGCGACCCACACATCGACCTGCGGAGACCACGCCGGCATGCGCCCCTTGTCCCGAAGGAGCTCGCCAAGCACCACGTCGCCCATCCCGAAGCCTAACGCCGGCACATCCACTTCGCCCAGCTGCTTCAGCAGCGCATCGTATCGCCCGCCCCCGCAGATCGCGCGCAGCTCGCGTTGCGTATCGAACAGCTCGAACACGATGCCCGTGTAGTACGCGAGCCCCCGCACGATCGACAGATCGAACTCCACCCAGTCGGACACGCCGAGCGCCTTCAGGTACTCGAAGTAGCGGGTGAGCCGCGCGAACTCGTCGCGCAGCTCGGGAACATCCCCGTACCGCGTACGCAACGTGTCGAGGTCGGTGTGCTTCAGGACCTCGAAGATCCGGGCGATGAAGACGTCGCTCAGCCCCGCGCGGCGCAGCTTCTCCTCCAGGGACGGCCGCGGCTCACGGTCGAGCTTGTCCACCACCGCGAACACCGCCGGCAGCGACTCTTCGGCGATGCCGGTCAACACGAGCAGCCCGCGGAGGAGCTGGCGATCCGACACGCGCGCCTTCACATCCGCCGCGGTGAGGCCGAACGCGCGCATGATGTCGATCGCCACCGCCAGCAGCTCAGCGTCCGCGGTGACGTCCGCCTCGCCGAAGATGTCGACGTTCAGCTGGAAATGCTCGCGAAGCCGCCCGCGCTGTTTCCGCTCGTAGCGAAACAGCTGCGGAATCGAGAACCAGCGAACCGGCTTGCGCAGCGCGTTCGCCCGGGCCCCGACCATCCGCGCGAGCGTGGGCGTCATCTCCGGCCGAAGCGCAACCTCCCGGCCGCCCTTGTCGGTGAACGAATAGAGTTGGCCGACGATCTCATCGCCGCTCTTCTTCGTGTAGAGCTCCAGCGGCTCCAGCGGCGGTCCGTCGACCTCGACGAACGCATACCGACGTGCGACATCGCGCCAGGTTCCGACTATGTGATTGCGCTCGGCGAGCTCGGGTGGATAGAACTCACGGAACCCGGGCAATGCATCCAATGACATGGGCGAAATCTACCCGTCCAACGGATTGACCTGCAAGCGCGCCATCGCGTCGCCCACAGTGTGAAATGAGCCGGTGATGAGAATCGTCGCGCCCATCGACTCGGCTCGCGAAATCGCCGCGTCGAATTCAGCCTCCGCGACTGCCTGCCACGCGAGCGTCCGCGCGAACGCCAGTGCCTCGTCGACGTTCCACACGCGGGCCGGCGGTGCCGACGGTGGTCTCGTCAGGACGACGGCGTCCGCCACATCGGCGAGCGAGCGCATGATGGCGCGCCAATCCTTGTCGCCGAGCACGGCCAGCAGAACGACGAGCGGCTTTGGCGGATTCACCGCGCGGAGCGTCTCGGCCAGCACCTCCGCTCCCGATGGATTGTGCGCCACATCGAAGATCCAGCGGCCAACGCGCTGAAATCGACCGGGGAGCGCAGCCGGAGGAATCACCATCAGGTCTTTCGTCGGCCATGGCGCGAGCCCGGCCGCATCGAGCGCGACGAGCGTCGTCATCGCGTTCGCGGCCTGATGACGTCCATGCAATGGAGTGGTGACGGAGAGCGAGGTGTTCCCCTCGATGATGAACGACGTCCCCCTCGCCGTGAGTTGCACGTCTTCGATCGTTCCCCGCTCCGCGGCGCAGATGACCGGTCGCGCCTCGTGCTCCCGGGCCAGGCGCGACAGCAAGTGCGCAATCGCTGTGTCCTGCTCGCCGATGACGGCGGCTCGTCCCTGCTTGAAGATGCCCGCCTTCTCCCCGGCGATCGCCTCGATGGAGTCGCCCAGCCACTCCGTGTGATCGAGCGCGATCGACGTGACGACGGCGGCCCGCGGCGTTACCACGTTCGTGGCATCGAGGCGTCCACCGAGGCCAACCTCGACGACCGCGACGTCGACGTTGGCCTTCGCGAAATGCTCGAGCGCCAGAGCGGTCGTAATCTCGAAGAACGTGGCGCCGAGACGTTCCGCCTCGGGCGTCCATCGCTCGAGGAACTCGAGCACTTCGTCCTCGCCGATCGGTGTCCGATCCACGAGGATGCGCTCTCGAAAATCGATCAGATGTGGGGAGGTGTAGCGGCCGACGCGAAGGCCGCGAGCGCGGAGAATCGAGTCGGCCATGGCGACGACGCTCCCCTTCCCATTGGTGCCCCCGACGTGTAGCACCGTCAGCGAGCGATGGGGATTGCCGAGACGCTCGAGGAGCGCGTTGACGCGCTCGAGCCCGAGCTTCCAGACGCCGGTCGTGCGCGTGAACAGCGCATCGATCGCGGCGCGATACGTCGTCAGGGCGACGTCCACCCCGCGGCCGCCGGCTGCCCGCTCATGTGGCGAAGCAGCTGACCGATCGTACGCTTGAGCTCACGTCGATGCACCACGGCATCGAGCATTCCCTTCTCGAGCAGGAACTCCGCCGTCTGAAAGCCCTCCGGCAGATCCTGCCCGATGGTTTGCTTGATGACGCGCGGGCCGGCAAATCCCACCACCGCTCCCGGCTCGGCGACGATCGCATCGCCAAGCATGGCGAAGCTCGCGCTGACGCCCCCGGTGGTTGGATTCGTCAGCACCGAGATATAGGGGATGCGCCGCTCGGCCAGCTGCGAAAGCACGGCGCTGGTCTTCGCCATCTGCATCAGTGACAGGACACCTTCCTGCATCCGCGCTCCGCCGGACGCGGAAACGAGCACGAGCGGGTACTTCCGCTCCAGGGAGCGTTGCCCCATGCGCGCGATCTTCTCGCCAACCACCGAGCCCATTGAGCCGCCCATGAACGCGAAATCCATGACGCCGAGGTAGAGCGGCATGGCGCCGAGCGTCCCGGAGACGGTCATGATGGCATCCGCCTCCCCCGCGTTCTGGTTCGCCCGAGTCAAACGCTGAGGGTACTCGGGAAACGACAAGGGATCGACCGATCGAAGCTCCGACTCCAGCTCCTCGTACTGGCCGTCGTCGAGCAGGAGGTTGACGTACTCGGTCGCCCGGATGCGGCGATGGTAATCGCACTCCGGGCAGACGTTGAGGTTACGCTCGAACTTTTCGCGGATGTCGGTATGCCCGCAGGCCTCGCACTTCTCCCAGACATCGGCCGGAATCTCGAGGCGCTCGCGCCGGGGCTGTCGAGGCTTCTTCTCTTTGCGGAACCAAGCCATATAGGGTGGAATCTGACTGTGAGGCCCGTCACAAGCTAGGTGTCAGGGGTCAGGAGTCAGGGGTCAGGGGGTGTCAGGGTGTGGGTTGCAGGAGAGAACTGCACCCGCACCTCTTTTTCCCCCTGCCTACAACCTCTTAATCGGCGACCTTCAGCGTCATCCTCGAAGAAGTCCTGACATGACCTGCGAAAGTGAACTCGCTCGAGGGCAGACGCGGGTCGCGTTCCCGACCGGTAAAGTGTCAGGGTGGATGTGATGGGGGATCAGACGACGGGAAGGGATCAGGGCAGTCCTCCTGAAACCTCAACCCCGACACCCCCTGACCCCTGACTCCTGACTCCTGACCCCTAAATAGCCAGCTCCCCGAATCGTCCCCCGCGCCCTTCGCTCGAGATGCGCACCAGGATGCCGATCGACAGCCACGAGGCGAGCAGGAAGGAACCGCCGTAGCTGAAGAATGGGAGCGGGATTCCGGTGATCGGCATGAGGTTCAGCGTCATCCCGATGTTCACCACAATGTGCACCAGCCAGCTCGACGCCAGGCCAAAGGCCACGAGGCTGCTGAAGCCATCGTTCGCTCGCGCAGCAACGCGAATGACGCGGAGGAGCAGGAAGAGAAAGAGCGCGAGCGTCACCGTCACTCCGATGAAGCCGAGCTCTTCACCGACTACCGCGTAAATGAAGTCGGTGTGCTGCGCCGGGAGGAACGCGAGCCGCTTCTGCGTCCCCTCCGTCCACCCCTTCCCGAGCCAGCCGCCCGACCCGATCGCCACCTGCGACTGGATGACGTGCCATCCGGAGGCGCGCGGGTCGATCGATGGATCGAGGAAGACGAGGAGGCGATGGCGCTGGTACGGCGCGAGGCGCTCCCAGAGCAGCGGCGCGACGACGCCCATCGCGACGTTCGCGAGCATCAGCCCCACGCCCTCCACGAGGTACGGCCGATATTTCACCACGAGGGCGATGAGCAGCAGGAACCACGCGCCCCAATACGTCGTGTTGAACGCGAGCAGCAGGCTGACCGCCGGGGAGGCGATGAGGACGAGCAGCGGCCACGGTACGCCTGACCAGTAGAGCATCGCGAAGAAGATTCCCACGAACGCGATGCCGGTGCCGAGGTCGGGCTGCGCCATGATCAGCACCCATGGGATGAGCACGATCAACGCCGGCTTCCACAGCTCGAGTATCGATCGGGGCGGCTCGCGGCGCTCGCCGAGGATGCGCGCCAGCATCAGCACGACGGTGATCTTCGCCAGCTCGGCGGGCTGGCCCAATCGAACGCCTCCGATCGTGAGCCAGCCTTTGACGCTGGCCGCGGTGCCCGCGCCCGTTCCGAAGAGCAGCGTGATCACGAGCAGCGCGATCGTGAACAGGAACGCCGGCCACGTGAGCCACTCGATGAGCCGAACCGAGGCGCGGCTGACGAAGAACGCCGCGACGAGTGCGACGATGAGCCACCGGATCTGCGACATCCATGCGCGCCCGGCTATGGTCGGGACGTCCGTCTGTCCCGCCGAATACACCATCGCGATGCCGAACAGCGAGAGCGCGAGCGCGACGCCGATCAGCGGAAGATCGGCGGTGACGACGCGGCGGCGCATCATCGAACGGTATCCGAGGGCGCCGGTCCGGCGAGCGCCGTCGGCATCCCCGACGCCAGGGCCTGCGGTCCTTTCAGGTACCGCTCGATGATTTTCGACGCGACGCGCGCGGCGTAGTAGCCGTGCTCGCCAAACTCGAGCATCACCGAGACGACGATTTTCGGATCGTCGGCGGGAGCGAAGCCGACGAACCAGGCGTGGTCACGCGTCGCATCATGCGCGTTCTGCGCGGTGCCCGTCTTACCAGCGAGCACGATGTCCTGGATGCGCGCACTCGCCGCCGTTCCGCGCTCCGACACCACGTTCTTCATGGCGTTGCGCAGCCCCTTCAGCTCCCGATCGCTGAGCTGGACCACGCGCGTTCTCGACCGATCGTCGTCGTTGCGCGCGATCTCGGGGCGTGCGGCGAGGCCATCGGTCGCGAGCGCCGTATAGAACCGCGCCATGTTCACGACCGTCTGGTCGTTCTCGCCCTGGCCGATCGCAAGATTGAGCGTGACGGCCGAGCTCCAGCCGCGCGGGCCGTACCGCTTGTTGTAGTAGTCCTCGCCGTACGGATAGATCGGAATCACCTCACCGGGGAGGTCGATTCCGCTGCGCTTGTCGAACCCGAGGCGCACGCCGCCGGCGATCAATCGCGTCAGGCCCAGCTTGAGCCCGAGCTGATAGAAGTACGTGTCGCACGACACCTCGAGGGCGCGCGCGAGCGAGATGTCTCCGTGGCCTTTCCGATCCCAGCACCGGAAGTACCGGTTCCCAAACTGGTATCCGCCGGTGCACGCCTGCGGCATGTGCGTGTCGAGTGTCGCCACCTTGTCGCTGAGGGCGAGGGCCGCGGTGGCGAGCTTGAAGGTCGAGGCCGGCGGATAGCGCCCCTGGATCACCTTGTTGTACAGCGGTCGCCGCGGATCGGTATTCAGCTGCTTCCAGTACTCGGCGGGAATGCCGCCGATGAATCGGTTGGGATCGAACGACGGCGCACTGTGAAGCGCCAGCACGCCTCCGGAGATCGGATCGAGCGCGATGACGCCCCCCTGGAGGGAATCGCCGAACAGCGACGCCGCATAACGCTGGAGGTCCAGATCGATGTTCGTGTGGAGCGACGGCGCGGCCAGCGGAAGCAGGTCCTGCCGTGCGCCTGCCTCGCGAACCACGCGACCGCGCGCGTCGACCTCGACGAAGCGAACGCCTTCCTGTCCTCGAAGCTGCTTCTCGTACTGCTTCTCGAGCCCACCCTTGCCGATTTGCTGCCCGGCCTTGTAGCTCTCGAACTCCGACTGCGAGAGCTCGGTTTCGGTGATTTCACCGGTATACCCAACGAACGACGCCACTGCTTCGCCGTCGGGGTAGTAGCGCTTCGGCGCCGACTGGATGATCAATCCGGGGAACTCGACGCGATGCTCCTCGAGCACCGAGATGACGTCGAATGGCGCGTCGGAGAGCACGACCGTGGGACGAGTCGGCGCACGGCTGAACCGGCGCACCGACGATTCGATCTGGTCCGTCGAGAGCGGAATGAGTTTGGACAGGCGCCGCAGTGAGGCGCGCAACGAATCCGGCGCCGGGCTCAACATCGATACCGAGTACCCCGGCACGTTCTCGGCGATGATCTGCTCGTTGCGATCGTAGATGATCCCGCGTGGCGCGGGAAGCGGGACTTCGCGCAGCCGGTTCGACTCGGACTTGAGCGCGTACTCCGAGTTGCGCAGGACCTGCGTGCGGAAGAACGCGCCGAGCAGGACGACGAAGAGCAGCACCAGCATCCACGACGCGCCGCGCGCGCGCCGCGCGAGGTCGTTCGGGTGGAAGCTCATGCAGGTGACGTCCGCAGAATCGGACGGAGCAGCGCAAGCACGATGAGCCCGAACAAGGCGGTCACCGCCGCGGCGAGGGGCGACCAGACGAGGAGCTGCATCGCCAGCTCACCGCCGCCGAGGTTGCCTGACGCGAGGTGGTACATGATGTCGAGTGCCCACTTGCCAAGAAAAATGAAGAACGCGATCAGAGGCAAGTTGTCGGCGAAGAAAACCGCCTTCAGCCACGAGGCGCCGAACGCGACGACGCTCATCGCCAGCGCCCCCGCCCCCAGGCCATCGATGGAAATGCTGTCGGCGACGAGGCCGGTGACGAACCCCACGATTGCCGCCGTGCCGGGACGCACGCGAATCGAGACCAGCAGCAGCGCGATCACCAGAAAATCCGGTGACGACCGCCACGCCAGCAGGGGCCGCAGCGTGTAGTGCAACACGAGCAGCAGCCCGAAGGCGATCAGGATGCGAAGCAGGTCGATGCCCTTCATGGCGTTGACGCGGTCGTATCGCGCGCCGTCGAATCCCCGGGTGGCGGAGCTGGCAGCGGCACCGGTGCCGGCGTTGCGGTGTCGCGTCGTACGGTGTCGCCGCGCACGGTGTCGCGCCGTACCGTATCGCGTCTGGCTGTATCGCGCCGTACGGTCTGCGGCCTCGCCGTGTCACGCCGGAGCGAAGCGGTGTCGCGCCGAGCGGGCGCCTGTCGTCTCGCCGTATCGCGACGAACCGGCGGCGTGACCCGCGCCCGCGTCGTATCTACCCGTGCCGCCGCCGGACGTGCCTCGCGCGGCCGCACCGTGTCCGCCTGCGCCCGGGCGAGCGAATCGGCGCGTCGCACCGAGTCCGCGGCCGCGCTGTCGGGGTTCGCCAGATCCCACACGCCGTCGACGCCAGACCCGGCACGCTGCGGATGCAGGATCATCACCGTGCTCATGTCGGCCGGGAGCACCGCCGGACGCAGGAGATACGTATTCGCCCACACTTCCGACGTCCGCAGCTCGCGCTCGACCACGCCGATCGGAATTCCGCGTGGAAACACGCCGCCGAGACCGGAGCTCACGATGAGAGTTCCCCGCGCGAGCGACGTACGCAGCGGGACACCGCGCATCTCGAGCAGATACCGGTCGGGCTCGTCGCCCAGGTGGGGGCCGACGATGCCGAACGCGCTCCCTTCGGCCGATTGCGCGCTCACGCGAAAATCGGTGTGTGGCCAGACGATCGCGATGCTGGTCGCGGGATCGACGATGCGCACCATGCCGACGAGCCCTTCCGGCGCGACGACCGGGCTGAATTGCCGGACGCCGGCGCGGGAGCCGGCCGAGAGCACGACCGTGTACTCTTCGCCGGGACTCCGGTTGAAGAGCGCCTCGGCGGGAACGAAGCCCCAGCGGAGTCGGCGGCCAAGCCCGAGCATTTTGCGCAGCCGCTCGTTCTCGCGCTCCAGCTGAGGAGCGGTCATGGCGGCCAGCACCACGGAGTCGCGCTCGGCGCGCGTGCGCTCGCGCGCTTCCCAGGCTCGCCGCGTCAGCTCGGCGTTGTACTGGAGGGAGAGCAACGGTGCGACGACGCTCCGCCGCATGGCCGCGGCGAAGGGATCCTGCACCGCCTGCGGGAGCGCGAGCGTGACCACCGACAGGGTCACGCAGGCGCCTAACAACAGAGTGTCACGCCGTCCCGAGACGCGGGATGCCACGGTCAGCTCAGGTGCTCAGGACGGACCAGTACTTCTCCTCGTCGTCGAGAATGCGTCCGGTCCCGCGTACGACGCAGGTGAGCGGATCTTCATCGACATGAATCGGAAGGCTGGTTTCCTGAGAGAGAAGGAGGTCGAGGCCGCGGATGAGCGCGCCGCCGCCGGTCATCACGATGCCACGATCGACGATGTCGCTCGCCAGCTCCGGCGGAGTGATCTCGAGCGCGCGACGCACGGCGTCGACGATCTGCTGAATCGGCTCCTGAATGGCCTCGCGAATCTCGCTCGAGTGCACGCGCACGGTCTTCGGAATGCCGCTCACGAGGTCGCGCCCTTTCACTTCCATTTCGCGCTCCTCACCGACCGGCGCGGCCGACCCGATCTGGATCTTGATCTGCTCCGCCGTCGGCTCGCCGATGAGCAGATTGTAGTTCTTGCGCATGAACTGCACGATCGAGGTGTCGAGCTCGTCGCCGCCGGTCCGGATGGACGTATCGCTCACGATGCCCGACAGGGCGATGACGGCGATCTCGGTCGTGCCGCCGCCGATGTCGATCACCATGTTGCCGGTCGGCGTCTCCACCGGCAGCCCGACCCCGATCGCCGCCGCCATCGGCTCGGCGACCATGAAGACCTCTTTCGCCCCGGCGCCTAACGCCGAGTCGCGGACGGCGCGCTTTTCCACCTCGGTAATGCCGGACGGAACGCAGACGATCACGCGCGGCTTCACCTTGAAGACGTGGTTGTCGATGATGAGCTGCAGGAAGTAGCGCAGCATCTTCTCGGTCACGTCGAAGTCGGCGATCACCCCGTCCTTCATCGGCCGCACGGCGATCACACCCTCCGGGGTGCGTCCGAGCATGCGTTTCGCTTCCAGGCCGACACCCTTGATCTTGCCCGAGGCACGATCGATGGCGACGACGGACGGCTCGTTGAGCACGATCCCTTCGCCCTTCACGTAGATCAGCGTGTTCGCGGTTCCGAGGTCGACGGCAATCGCGTTGGCGGGGAAGAGCGAGCGCGACTTGAAGAATGGCCAGCGCATTATTGAGCGGATCCGGCGTTCCGACGAACGGAACGGCAGCGATGGGAAGGCAGGCGGTCCTGCACGGTCGGCTGAAAGTCTAGTGGCGCTGTACAGCAACGGCAAGGCATTGTCTTGACACAACCTACAGCATCGGAATATATCGCGCGCATGCCCCGCTTCCTCCCCGCTCTCGTGGCGGTCGTCGACGTTCACCTCTGCGACGCCTGCGGTCTCTGTCTTCCGCTCTGCCCCCCGATGGCGATCGCCATGCGTCGCGATGGGCTTGTCATTGACGATCGAACGTGCACGGCGTGTCAGAAGTGCATCGCGCCCTGTCCGGTGGGAGCCCTCTCGATGGTCCCGCGAGCATCCGCCTCGACCGCATCGCTGCCTGCATGACGCTCGAGCGGGCCGACGTCGTGGTGGTTGGGGGTGGGCCCGCGGGGCTGATCGCCGCGCGCGAGGCGGCAACGGCCGGCCTCGACGTCCTGCTCGTCGAGCGCGACCGCGCGATCGGCGCACCGGTGCGCTGTGGTGAAGGTGTCGGCAGTCGCGGCCTGGGCGAGTTCATCTCGCCCGACGGTGCGAGCTGGGTAGCGCGTCGCATCACCCGCGTGATCTTCTGGGCGCCGGACGGCACCGAGGTCCGCGTCGCGGAAGGTGATGTGGGTTACATTCTCGACCGCTCGCGGTTCGAGCCCGCGATTGCCGCGGAGGCCGGTGCCGCGGGGGCGGAGATTCGCGTGGGGACCGAGGCCGTCTCCCTCACGAGGCACGGCGAGATGTGGCGCGTCGCGCTCCGCGGCCCGCGCGGCGACGCCGAGGTGGACGCGCGCATCGTGGTCGCCGCCGATGGCGTGGAGTCCCTGGTGGCGCGGTGGGCCGGGCTCGACACGCGCGTGCCCGCCCGCGACATGGAGAGTTGCGCGCAGTACGTCGTGTCGAACATCGAGTTCGACCCGGACGCGATCTATCTCCATTTCGGGCATCGCGTCGCTCCGGGCGGGTACGCGTGGATCTTTCCCAAGGCGGTCGGCGTCGCCAACATCGGCCTCGGGATCGTCGCCTTACGAGCGGACGGGCGACCGGCGCGGGCCTGGCTGGACGACTACATGGCGCGCCACTTCCCACAGGGCATAACGACAGGCTACACCGTCGGCGGCGTCATCGTGCACACGACGGTCAGGCGTACGGTCACCGACGGTCTGATCGTGTGCGGTGACGCGGCCCACATGGTGAACCCGTTGAGCGGCGGCGGCATCGTGAACGCGATGAAGGCGGGACGCCTGGCGGCCCAGGTCGCCGCGCGCGCGCTCGGCGCTGGCGATACGTCAGCGGCGCGACTTCAGGAGTACCACGAGGCGTGGATGCGTCTGTTAGGCGATGACCACCTGCGATACTACCGCCTCAAGGAGGCGATCAGCAAGTTCGATGACGCCTTCCTCGACGATCTGGCGAGAACGGTGAACGGGATCCCGGCCGACCGACGCACGCTCGGACGTATCTTCGCGAGCGCGCTCGTCCATCACCCGTCGCTGCTGCCGGTCGCGGCGAGGTTCTTTGTCTAAGACGAAGGGGATCGACGGGATCGACGGGGGCGACGGGTTCGAAGGGGCGGAAAGGCGCTGCGGCCAAGCCGCAGCGCTCATCTGATGAGCAAACGGCGGCGCTTCGCGTCGCCGTTTGCATACCGCCCCTTCGACCCCGTCGATCCCCTTCGAGCCCGTCGCCCCCTTCGCCTCTCAGAACTGCCTCCGCCACCCAATCACCACCGTCCTCGCGCCTGACGAGCGCCCCGTATGCAGCAACAGCTCGCCGGCATCGGGCGCGAGCGCGGCCTCCCCGCTGATCGCCTCGGCGCGCGCCCGGGCTCGGCGGGCGATCACACGCCCGAACGCGTGCCCAACGAGCATCCCGGTGATCGTATCCGAGAGCCAGTGGCGCCCATCGGCGACGCGACCAAGGCCCACACCGACCGCCAACAGGTAGAGCACCGGCTCGGCGGCGCCCAGGTCGAAGCGCTCATTCCAGTAGGTCACGCACCCCATGATGTTCCCCGCGTGGCCTCCGTAGAACGAGTGCTGACTCCACGGGCCCTTGCCGAGCTCGATCTTGTACTGATCGCCGTTGGCGGTGAGCGGGCGCTCGCGCGAGATGATCGCGTACGAGCCGTGATGCACCAGGATGCTCGCCTGTTGCGTGCTCGCGCACCCCATCCCCGCGTCGCGGAGATTCCGGGAGTCGAACGCGAACCCGAGCAGATAGAGCACACCCGAGATCGGCTGCAGCCGCTTCCCGCTGCCGAGGTTGAACAGCTCGAGATCGTGCGCCTCGCGGAACGGCTCGAGCCCGCGCATGAACGCGGAGTTCGGATGCCGATTCATCGCGCGATCGACGTCATCATCGATGAGCAGTGACGCACCGACGAGCGCCGCGCTGGCCGCGAACGTCGCCCATTCACGGCCATCGGCGTGCAGGGGGGAAGCCCAGACGTGGAGAATGTCGCGCACGCCGTGCTCGAAGTCCTTCCCGATGGTCTTGAAGGTCCGTTGCGCGTGCGCGGGCGGGGCAGCGATTGCCGCGCACACGATCGGTAGAATCCACGCGCTCACTCTTCGACGCACGCCTCGCTCCGTAAAGGGGGCACGGAGCCGTTCAAGGCAAGAGGTGCGCCGCGTCGCGCCGTCGCGCCGGGGGTAGGGTCCGTTTACGCGCGCTCCACCTGGTCTCCGCGCACGCTTCGACGCCACAGCGACGTTCCGACCGACGCGCGATTCGCGATGGTGGCGACGCCTCGCTCCACGACTCGCAGCGGGCCCGCGCCCGGCATCGGGGGCGACCACATGTAGACAGGCAAGCGGGACACCGCCATCGCGTCTCCCGTCCAGCCGCCGTTCAGCGTGAAGCCGATATCGTACCCGGCGGCACGCGCGAGCGCGTGCTCTCGTGTGGCGGACGCGCCGAACGGATAGCTCACCGCGCGGGGGGCGTCATCCAGGGCGCTGGCGATATCGGCGCGGGAGTCGCTCAGCTCACGCGCGACACTCGCGGCGCCAAGCCACGTCAGGCGGGGGTGGGTGAGCGTGTGCGACGCGAACGTGATGCCGCGCGCTTGCCAGCGTCGCATGTCGCGCCACGCCAGATGCGCGAACCGACGCCCGCCGTACGCGACATCCCACCGATTCAATCGGCCGGCGAAGGCGGTGATGACGAAACACGTCGCGACGAATCCGTGCGCCTCGAGAACCGGGAACGCGTACTCCCGGAGCGATCGATACCCATCATCGAAGGTGATCGCGATCTCGTTCGCCGCGACCGCGCGTTCGCCACGCACGCAGGCCACGATCTCGTCGAGACTCAGCGTCCGAAGACCCTGCACCGCCATCCGCTCGACCTGTCGGGCGAAGCGTCGCGGAGAGAGCCGGGTCACGCCGAGCTCGCATCGCCGATCCACCTTGTGGTAGCACAGGATCCGCGGCAACGATCGCGGCACGGCCGGACGACGCGCTCCCACGCGGCCTCAGGCGATCGCCTTGTCCACGTCGAACGTTTGAAGGCCGAATGCCTCCGCCACCGCCGGATACACGACCTTGCCATCGATCATGTTCAGCCCCTTGCGCAAGGCGGCGTTGTCGCGCACGGCCTGCTTCCAGCCTTTGTTCGCCAGCTGCAACGCATACGGCAGCGTCGCGTTGGTGAGGGCGAGTGTCGACGTGCGGGGCACCGCCCCCGGCATGTTCGCCACGCCGTAGTGGATGACGCCGTCGATCACGTACGTCGGATTCTCGTGCGTCGTCGGCTTGATCGTCTCGACGCAGCCGCCCTGGTCGACCGCGACGTCGACGATGACGCTTCCCGGCTGCATCTTCTTCAGATCCTCGCGCCTGACGAGTGAGGGGGCCTTTGCCCCCGGGATCAGCACGGCCCCCACCACCAGGTCCGCGGTCTGAATCTGCTCGAGGATGGCGAAGCGATTCGAGTGCAGGAGCGACACGTTGGCGGGCATGACATCCGACAGGTAGCGCAGGCGCTCGAGCGAGATGTCGAGAATCACGACGTGGGCGCCCATTCCGGCCGCCATCTTGGCGGCGTTGATGCCGACGATCCCGCCACCGAGGATGACGACGCGCGCCGGCAACACGCCCGGGACACCGCCTAACAGCACCCCGCGCCCGCCGTACAGCTTCTCGAGATACTTCGCGCCTTCCTGTACCGCCATCCGCCCGGCCACCTCCGACATTGGCGTCAGCAGCGGCAGCTCGCGCGACGGCAGCTCCACCGTCTCGTACGCGATGCACACCGCGGCGCTGTCGATGTGCGCGCGCGTCAGCGCCTCGTCGGCGGCGAAGTGAAAGTAGGTGAAGATCGTCTGCCCTCGCCGCATGCGCGGCCATTCCGACGTGATCGGCTCCTTGACCTTCATGATCATGTCGGCCTCGCGCCAGACGGCATCGGCATCCGGCGCGATGCGCGCGCCGGCCTTCGTGTACAGCTCGTCGCTGAAGCCGCTTCCCTCACCCGCGCCCCGCTCGACCACGACCGAGTGCCCCGCGGCGACGAGCGCTTCCGCGCCCGCCGGCACGAGCGCCACGCGGTTCTCGTTGGTCTTGATCTCCTTCGGAACCCCGATCTTCATACGTGTCGAATGGATGGTGAGACGGATGACGTCTATTGAATCGCTTTTGGCCCGAGGCTGACGACGGTCTGCGCATCGGGTGAGAAATACTCACGGCACACCGTGCGCACCTGCTCTTCGGTGATGGCGTCGATCTCCGCGAGGAGCTGATCGAGTGTCTTGTAGGGCTCGCCGTAGAGATCCACGCCCGCGGCACGATACATCCGCGCCGACACGCTCTCCAGAGACAGCGTGCTCTGTCCCTTCAGCTGGCTCTTCCCGGACTCGATCTCGGAACCGCTGAGTCCCTCGTCCGCCACGCGCGCCAGCTCCTCCCGGATCGCGGCCGCCGCTTCCGCCGCCGTCTCGGGCGCCGTCCCCACGTACACGCCGTGCACCCCCGTGTCCGCGTGAAACGACTGGAAGGTGTAGACCGAGTAGGCGAGGCCAAGCTCCTCGCGCACCCGCTGAAAGAGCCGCGAGCTCATCCCCGCCCCAAGGACGGTGCTCACGAGCACCGCCGCGTACCGGAGGGGATGGCCGTGGGCCATCGCCGGCGAGCCGAAGACGATGTGCGTCTGTGCGGCCTCCTTCGCCACGTGCCGGTAGCTGGGGGGCGCGGGCACCGGAGCCGGCGCCGACAGCGGCCTCGCCTCGCCGCGCGGCACGCTCGCCCACCCCGTCTTCTCCAGCGTCTCGAGCAGGCGGTCATGGTGAACGTTGCCCGCCGCCGCGAGGATGAGCTGCGGGGGATGATACGCCCGTTCGTGCAGCTCCCGCAGCTCGCGAACGCCGAGGGCCGACACCGTGTCGCGCGTCCCGAGGATCGAGTAGCCGTACGGGTGCTGCCCCCACAACGCCTCGTTATGCAGCTCGAAGACGAGGTCGTCGGGCGTGTCCTCGACCATACTGATCTCCTCGAGGACGACGCGCCGCTCCAGCTTCAGATCCTCGGCGCGCAAGAGCGGGCGGAAGACGAGATCGGCGATGACGTCGGCGGCGTGCTCGAGATGCTCATCGAGCACCCGCGCCTGGTAGGACGTGTGCTCCCGGGCCGTGTAGGCGTCGAGCGCCCCGCCGAGGGTCTCGAGGGAGAGCGCAATGTCCCTCGCGCTGCGGGTCGGCGTCCCCTTGAACACCATGTGCTCGAGGAGGTGCGACACCCCCATGCGGTCGCGCGGCTCGTGCACGGAGGCGGCACGCACCCAGGCCCCGAATGCGATCGACCGTACCCCCGGCATGTGCTCGGAGAGTACGGTCAACCCGTTAGGCAGGACAGTCCGGTGGAGCGCGCCCTCCGTGTCGAAGGGCTCGCGGCTCACCGACGCGTGCGGCCGCGGGACGAGCGCCGCGGTCCGCGCTCCGCGGGTTCGACCCCCGGACTGCCATCGCCCTGCTCCTCACCTTCCCCCCCGCGCGCCGCGCGCGGCTCGGCTTCACGGCGGTGCTCCTCGCGACGGGGTCGCTCGCCTCCGCGCTCTCCGCGACCACGGCCGCCGCCGTTGCCCTCCTCCTCCGCCACGCCTTCGGGCTTCGGCACGAGCGCCTTCATCGACAGGCGCAACCGTCCGCGCTCGTCCCGGTCGAGCAGCTTCACCTTCACGCGGTCGCCCTTCTTGACGACATCTTCCGTCTTCTCCGTGCGACCGTGCTTGAGCTCGGAGATGTGGACGAGCCCTTCGGTGCCCGGCATGATCTCGACGAAGGCACCGAATGCCGTCGTGCTCTTCACCGTGCCCTCGTACGTCTCGCCGATCACCGGCTCGGCCGTGAGCGACTTGATGATCGCCTTCGCGCGCTCGAGCGCCTCGCCCCCCACCGCCGCGATCGTCACGCGGCCGGTGTCGTCGACGGTGATCTCCGCGCCCGTCTCTTCCTGAATCCCGCGAATCGTCTTCCCCTTCGGGCCGATGAGGTCGCCGATCTTCTCGGGATTGATCTGCACGGTGACGATGCGCGGCGCGTACGGCGAGAGATCGGGGCGCGGCTGCGGGAGCGCCTTGTTCATCTCACGCAGAATGTGGAGGCGGCCGTCCTTCGCCTGCGCCAGCGCCTCGCGCATGATCTTGAGGTCGAGCCCCTCGACCTTGATGTCCATCTGGATCGAGGTGATGCCGTTCTCGGTGCCGGCGACCTTGAAGTCCATGTCACCGAGGTGATCCTCGGTGCCGAGGATGTCAGTGAGGATCGCGTACTTCCCGCCCTCGGTGATCAGCCCCATCGCGACGCCGGCGCAGGCTGCCCGCATGGGAACGCCGGCGTCGAACAGCGCGAGGGAGCCGCCGCAGACCGACGCCATCGACGACGAGCCGTTCGACTCGAGAATGTCGGAGACGATGCGGATCGTGTATGGAAACTCCTCGTACGGCGGCAGGAGTCCCTGGAGCGCCCGTTCGGCGAGGTTCCCGTGCCCGATCTCACGACGGCTGGTGCCGCGGATGGGGCGAACCTCACCGGTGGAGAACGGCGGGAAGTTGTAGTGCAGCATGAACGACTTCGTCGACTCGTCAGGCACGTCGATCGTGTCGAGACGCTGCACATCCTGCTCGGTGCCGAGCGTGGCGGCGACGAGCGCCTGCGTCTGGCCGCGGGTAAAGAGCGCCGAGCCATGCGCCCGTGGAAGAATCGGTGCCTGGATGGTGATCGGCCGGACCTCGTTCGGCTTGCGGCCATCGACCCGTTCACCGCGCTCGATCACCTGCGATCGCAGCGTGTGATACTCCACCTCGCCGACGAGATCGGCGACGTCCTTCGTGTTGTCCGGGAAATCGGCGGTGAGGGCCTCGATGACCTGCCGCTTCACCATCTCGACCGCGTCGACGCGCGCGTGCTTCTCCGGCGTGTTGATCGCCTCGCCGATCTTCCCCTGCGCAAGCTCCTTCACCCGGGCCACCAGGTCGTCGGGATGCGTGAGCTTCGTCCACTGCATCTTCTCGACACGGACGTTCTTGAGCAGCTCCTCCTGAATCCCGATCAGCTCGCGAATCCCCTTCTGGGCGATGGTGAGCCCCTCGATCACGTCCTCCTCACTGACCTCGAGCGCGCCGCCTTCGACCATGACGATCGAGTCACGCGATCCCGCGATCACCATGTCGATGTCGCTGTACTCGAGCTGCTGGAAGGTGGGATTGATCACCCACTTGTCCTGCAGGCGTCCGAGGCGCACCCCGGCGATGGGACCGAGGAACGGAATCCGCGAGGCGTTCAGCGCGAAGGAGACCGCGGCAAGGGCCAGCACGTCGGCGTCATTCTCCTGGTCGGCCGAAATGACGTAGACGTAGACCTGAACCTCATTCTTGAAGCCTTCGGGAAAGAGCGGCCGAATCGACCGGTCGATGATTCGCGCCGAGAGGATTTCCTCGTCGTGAGGACGTCCCTCGCGCTTGATGAAGCCCCCCGGGATCTTCCCCGCGGCGTATGACTTCTCCTTGTACTCGACCGTCAATGGGAAGAATGGGAGCGGGCTCAGATTCTCGCTGACGGTGACCGCGGCGAGTACCATGGTTTCGCCGTATTGTACGACCGCCGAACCCGCGGCCTGCTTGGCCATGCGGCCGGTTTCGATCGTGAGCTTGCGTCCGGCGAAGACGCGTTCGATGCGCTGCATCATGAGTGGATCAGGTAGGAGAAAACACAAAACGCGCGGGGGCCATGACTGGCGCCCGCGCGAGTGTCGGTGACCGCGAAATTAATGCCGGAGACCAAGATCCTGAATGAGCTGCCGATAGGTCTCCAGGTCGGTCCGCTTCATGTACTCCAGCAACCGGCGCCGCTTGCCGACCATTTTCAGCAGCCCCTGCCGGGAATGATGGTCCTTCTGGTGCGTCCGGAAGTGATCGGTGAGATAGTTGATACGCTCGGTGAGCAGTGCTACTTGCACCTTGGCGGACCCAGTGTCCGTCTCGTGCGCCTTGTATTTCGCGATTGTCGATGCTTTTTCGAAAGGCATTATGTATATTCTCCGACACCACCGGGCGCTCAGCGCCGAATTCGTTGAAGCAGAGCAATTTACCCGTCGCTGACCCCCTTGTAAAGGCACCCTGCATTGCCTGAGCGCTATATCGGCCGCTATCTGGGCCGTTTCCGCATTGATGCGCTCGTCGGGTCGGGCGGCTTCGCCTGGGTCTACAAGGGATACGATCCCGAGCTCGACATCCCGGTCGCGCTCAAGGTCCTGAAGCCGCAGTTCGCCGGCGACGAGATGTTCGAGACGCGCTTCCGCCGCGAGGCCTCGACGGCGGCCAAGCTGCGCCATCCCAACATCATCAAGATTCTGGCGGTCGGTCGCGAGGGCGAAGCGGTCTACTTCGTCATGGACTACCTCTCGCAGGGGCTCGTCGACCGCCTGCGCGTGATGGGCACCCTCCCCGAGCACATGCTCGTGCGTGTCGGCTTCGACGTCGCCAGCGCCCTGGGGTTCGCCCACCGCCAAGGGGTCATCCACCGCGATGTGAAGGTGGACAACATCATGTTCGATGACCACGGCAACGCCGTCGTGACCGACTTCGGCATTGCCCGCGCCGTCAGCAAGTACGCGGAGCAGACTGGCACGAACATGGTGGTCGGGACGCCGCAGTATTTCTCTCCCGAGCAAGCTCGTGGCCTCCCGCTCGACGGGCGCGCCGACCTGTACTCGCTCGGCGTCACGCTGTTCAAGGCGGCCACCGGGGTCCTGCCCTTTCAGGGCGACGACTGGTACGAGATCGCCCGCCAGCACGTCGAAGACGCGCCGCCCCGCCCGCGCGACCTCAACCCGTCGCTCTCGAAAGGCATCGAGCGCATCATCCTCCGCTGTCTCGAGAAGGAGCCTGACGACCGCTTCCCGAACGGGGAGGCGCTGTGCACGGAGCTCTCGCTCCTCCTCCCGGATCGCGGAGAGGTGACCTCGGCGCGGACGCTCATGATTCCGGCGACCGACACGCTCGAGCAGACCACCGGCCGGCATCCGATTCGCCGCGCCGTTCGACGCATTCGTCGGCGCGGG
The DNA here is from genome assembly GCA_035650335.1 of Gemmatimonadaceae bacterium. GTDB lineage: Bacteria > Gemmatimonadota > Gemmatimonadetes > Gemmatimonadales > Gemmatimonadaceae > JAICNG01. The sequence goes on from DASRHU010000127.1 coordinate 33,459, forward strand.
GTGGTGGTCGCATCGATCGCCGCGCTCGCGGTCGTCGGCGTCCTCTCGGCGACGTTGCGGTCGCGTCGCGCCGACTCCGAAGCGTCCGCCGCGCCGTTCACCACCCTCGACAGCACCCGCGCCGATTCGATGCGGTCCGTCGTCCTTGCCCCTCCACCGCCGCCACCG
>DASRHU010000128.1:0-14245 GCA_035650335.1 Gemmatimonadaceae bacterium
CACCGCGTAGCGCATCCAGCGCATGTTCTTCCGCACGGTGGGGCTGTGCTCGCTGTGATACAGCGTGAACGCCACGAAATCGTCGGCGGTGAGCGTGTATTCGACTATCATCTGTCACCCCTGGAGGCGATCGAGGCTCGCACCGTGCGTCGCCGTGCACACGTACACCGCGGGGCGCAGTCCTGTCGTTCGCTCGTAATCGTGCGCGACACCTTGCGCAAAATGCGGCGCGGCCTCGCGCGCGACCAGAGCCACGGCACACCCGCCGAAGCCGGCCCCGGTCATGCGTGCGCCCAAACATTCCTCGCGGCGCGTCGCGAGGTCAACCATCGCATCGAGCTCCGGCCGTGAAACCTCGAAATCCACCCGCAGGCTGTGATGGCTCGCATTCATGAGCTGCCCCACGCGCTTCACGTCACCGGCGGCGAGCGCGGTCGCCGCATCGACGGTGCGTGCGTTCTCCGTGATGACATGTCGCGCGCGACGGCGCGTGACGTCATCCAGCTCTGCCGCGCGGCTTTCGAACGCGCCATCGCTCACGTCGCGCAGCATGCGGACCCCGAACAGCTTCGCTGCCGCCTCGCACTGCGTCCGGCGCTCGTTGTACGCCGAGTCCACGAGTCCGCGGCGCGTCGCCGTGTCGAGAACGACGACCGCGACACTCTCAGGCAGTGGCACCGCCCGCGTCTCGAGCGAGCGGCAATCGATGAGAAGCGCGTGCCCGGCCTCCCCGGCCGCCGAGATGAGCTGGTCCATGATGCCGCAGTTGACGCCCACCCACCGGTTCTCCGCTCGCTGCGCGAGACGGGCCATCTGCACCGCATCCCATGGCAGCGAGCCCGAGGCCGCGAAGGCAGCCATGGACGCCAACTCCAGCGCGGCGCTCGAGCTCAGCCCTGCGCCTAACGGCACATCCCCGGCGACAACGCCATCCCATCCGGCGGCCGCCAGCCCTGCGCCGCGAAGGGCCCATGCGACTCCTCGAACGTACTCGAGCCACCCCGGGCGGCCGGCGCCGTCCCGGCTGGCGGGAAGGGCGCGGGGATCGAAATCGCCACGCTCATCGAAATCCAGGGAAATCACGTGAACGCGACCGTCGGCGCTCGCTCGTAAGGCGATCCACACCGCACGATCGATGGCCATCGGCAGCACGAAGCCATCGTTGTAATCGGTGTGATCGCCGATCAGGTTCACGCGCCCCGGCGCACGCGCGATGAACCCGGGCGCGCCCCCGAACCGTCGCTCGAACTCCGCGATGACGCGGCTACGAACGCCGGAGTTGTTCGTCACCTCACGACCCGGTGTCGATAGTGCACGTCCGGAAGCGCCCGCAGCCGTGACGCAGCCGCCTCCGGGGTAATGTCGCGCTGTGGCTCACACAGGAACTCGTAGCCGACGAGGAACTTCCGCACCGTCGCCGACCGTAGAAGTGGCGGATGCAGGTGGAAATGCAGGTGCCACTCCGGGTGCGGCGCTCCATCGGTCGGCGCCTGATGAAAGCCGGCCGAATAAGGAAACGATGTCTCGAAGAGGTTGTCGTAGCGGGCGGTTACCTGGCGAAGGACGTCCGCCAGCTGATCGCGCTCCCCGTCGTTGAGCTCAGGAAGACGCGCCACCGGACGTCGGCTCACGATCATCACCTCGAAGGGCCACACCGCCCAGAACGGAACGAGCGCGACGAACCCGTCATTGGCGTACACGATCCGTTCGTTGGCGCGCAGCTCGAGCGCGAGGTAGTCCTCGAGCAGCGTCCGCGAGTGTCGAGCCCAATACTCCACCTGACGCACACCCTCGCGCTCGACGTGCATTGGCACGGTGGACTGCGCCCAGATCTGGCCATGCGGATGCGGGTTGCTGCACCCCATGAGCTCACCCTTGTTTTCGAAGATCTGGACGTGTGCGATCTCCGGCCGTGATGCCAGCTGCTCGACCTCCTGCGCCCACACGTCGACCACCGCGCGAATGGCCGGCGCATCCATCTCGGCGAGCGTCAGGTCGTGACGCGGGCAGAAGCAGACCACGCGGCACACACCGGATTCCGGATGCGCGATCAGGAGATCATCCACGTTCACGTCTGGCGGCGGCGCCCCACGCTCGGGGCGCAGCGCGGGGAAGTCGTTGTCGAACACGAACGTCCCCGTGTAGCCCGGGTTCTGGTGTCCGCCCGCGCGGGCATTGCCGGGACAGAGATAGCACGCGGGATCGTACTCAGGGCGAACGTGATCGGGCACGCGCTCCAGCCGTCCCTGCCACGGCCGTTGCGTCCGATGCGGCGAGACCAGCACCCATTCGCCCGCGAGGGGGTTGAAACGGCGGTGCGGACGCGCCGAAAGCGCACCGAGCTCGGCGCGCGCGAGATCACTCACGGTCGACCCTCCGCTGCATGCGTGCCTGGACAACGACCACGGCGAGCAGGAACGCTCCGCGGATCACCCACTGCCACCAGGGACTCAACGTCCCCTCGAGATTGAGCAGGTTGAGGATGACGCCTAACAGGAGCACTCCGGTCAGCGTGAGCCCCGCGCCCCCCTGACCGCCGGTGAGCACCGTCCCTCCGACGACGACCGCCGCGATCGCATCGAGCTCCCATCCCATCCCCGCCACGGGCTGTCCCGCGCCGAGTCGCGCGGCCAGAACGACGCCGGCGAGCCCGGCGAGCGCGCCGCTCGAGGCGTAGGTGGCGATGACGACGCGATCGACCTCGAGCCCCAGCAGGCGGGCCGCTCCCTCCTCATCTCCGACGGCGTACACGTGTCGGCCGAACGTCGTGTACCGCAGGACGAGCCAGCCTAACGCGTACGAGAGGAGAAGCAGAACCACCGGCACGGGAATCGGGCCGATCCAGCCACGACCGAGCCACGTCAGTCCCGTCGCGTCTGCCGCTACCGCCACCGACTGCTCGCCGGTCGCGGCCAGCGCCACGCCGCGAGCGGCGATCATCATCGCCAGCGTCACCACGAAGGGCTGAATTCTCGCCCTGGCGATGAGGAGCCCGCTTCCCATGCCGAGCAGCGCCGCGCTCCCGATGCCGGCGGCGATCGCGACCAGCGTTCCGCGCGGGGAAAGCGCGGCCGCCACGACCCCGGCAACCGCCAGGAGTGCGCCGACCGACAAGTCGATGCCCGCCGTCAGGATGACGAACGTCATCCCGAGCGCCACCAGGCCGACCATGCTGTTCTGCCGGAGCACGTTCAGCAGATTCTCCGGCGTGAGGAACGTCGCGTATCGCGCGACACCGAACACGCATGCGGCCAGGAGCGCGATGAGCGCGCCCTGCCGCTGCAGCACCACCAGCACGCGTCGACGGCGTTCGGATGGCGCGGCGAGGTTGGTGGCGGAGGTGGGTGAGACCGTCGTGGACATTCGACCTCAGACCAGTTTCGGTCGTTGAAAATACACGGCCACGACGATGATGGCGGCCTTGAGCACCAGCGACCAGGCATAGGGGATGAGCAGCATGTTGAAGCTGGTCGCGATCACCTGCATAACGAGCGCGCCCACGACGGTGCCGAGGATGGTCGCGCGCCCGCCGGTGAGGGCGGTCCCGCCGACCACGGTGGCGGCGATGGCATCGAGCTCGATGTTGAGGCCGATCTTCGCGGCATCGCTCGCGCCAAGCCGTGCGGCTTCCAGGACGCCGGCGAGCGCGGCGAGGAGCGCGCACAGCGCGTAGACGGTGATGACCGTCCGACGCACCGGAACGCCGGCGAGCCGGGCGGCCTCCGGGTTGCCGCCCGCAGCGAGCACATACCGGCCGAAGGGCGTCGCGCGCAGCGCGATCATCGCGACGATCACGACGACCGCCGCAACGATCACCGGAATGGGGACGGGGCCAAGCCGACCGCGCCCGAGCACCTCGAGCGTCGCATCGCGAACGGAGACGAGCTGGCCATCGTTGCTCAGCACCTGCGCCAGCCCGCGTCCGGCGATCAGGGTCGCAAGGGTGACGACGATTGGCTGAATCGCGCCGCGCGCGATGAGCGTTCCATTGACGAGGCCCACCGCGCCGCCCGCGATCAGCGCGAGCAAGAGGGCGACCGGCGTGCCGAGACCGATGTGCGTCGCGACGACCGCGCCCGCGATCGCCATCACCGACCCGACGGAGAGATCGATGCCGGCGGTGGCGATGACGAGCGTCATGCCGACCGCCACCAGGACCACCGATGACACCTGCCAGAGGATGTTCCAGACGTTCGATGCCGTCGCGAAATTCGGGGTGAAGATCGCGTTGACGGCGATGAGCACCACCAGCGCGACGACCGCTCCCACCGTCGGCCCGCCGGGAAGCGCTCTTGCGAAGGCCGGAACGGGGCGCGAGGCGGCCGTCACGCGGGTGGCGCTCCTTCGGCGGGCGCGGTCGCGCTGCCGCTCGCCATTGCGTGAACGATCGCATCCTGCGACAGCGCCTCGCGTCCCAACTCGGCCACGTCGCGTCCATCGCGCAACACGATCACTCGCGAGCTTCCCTCGACGAGCTCCTCGAGGTCAGAGGAGATCATCAGTACGCCGAGTCCGGCGGCGGCGAGCTCATCGATCAGCGTCTGGATTTCGCGACGGGCGCCGATGTCGATGCCGCGCGTCGGCTCATCGACGATCAACAGCTCGGGGCGCGTGCACAGCCAGCGCGCCAGCAGCACCTTTTGCTGATTGCCTCCCGAGAGCTCGCGAATCTTCTGATCCGCGCTGGCCGCCTTGATGCCGAAGCGGCGCATGTATTCGTCGACCAGCTGCCGCTGCCGCGCTCGATCCACGATGCCCAGGCGCGTGAGTGCGGGCAACGCGGCGAGCGTGAGATTGTCGCGCACCGACATGTCAGGGATGATCCCTTCCGCCTTTCGATCCTCGGTCACGAACGCGATGTGGGCGGCGATCGCGGCACTCGGCGAGCGCGGCTCGAAGGGCTGTCCCTTGATGGTGATATCGCCTTGCTCGGGAGGATCGGCGCCGAAGATGGCGCGTGCGGTTTCGGTACGTCCCGATCCGAGGAGACCTGCGAGTCCCACGACCTCGCCGCGCTTCACCTGAATCGAGACGCCTTGCAGCTTTCTGCCGCGCCGCAACGCGCTGGCCCGAAGCAGCGGTGTCTCGTCGGCCGGCCGCTCGGCGTGCTCGGTGAACGCCGTCGCGCCGGCGGGCAGCGCCTCGCGCGATTTGCCGAGCATGAGGCAGACGAGATCGAGGCGCTCGAGGCCGGCGATGGGGCGGGTGGCGACGTGGCGGCCGTCGCGCAGCACCGTCACGCGATCGCAGATCGTGAACAGCTCGTCGAAGCGATGGCTGATGTAGACGACGGCCGTCCCCTGCTGCTTCAGTCTGCGGATGAGGCCGTACAGCAGCGCGACCTCGCGCTCGGCCAGCGAGCTCGTCGGCTCGTCGAGCACCAGTACCCTCGCCCCTAACGACACACCGCGAGCGATCGCCACCATTTGACGCTGCGCGGTGCGCAGCGTACCGAGCGTGGCGCGCGGATCGATGTCGATGCCGAGGTCGAGGAGCAGGGAGGCCGTGTCGCGAAACATGCGCGGCCAGTCCACCAGCCCCCAGCGTCGCGGCTCCCGAGCGAGCCAGATGTTCTCGGCGACGGTGCGATGCACGAGGAGGTGGATTTCCTGGTGGACGGCGATGATACCGGCTGCCTGGGCCGCCGCCGGCGATGCGAACGACACCGGAGCGCCCTCGAGGAACATCTCGCCGGCGTCGCGGCGATAGGCGCCGGTCATGATCCTGATCAGCGTCGATTTGCCGGCGCCGTTTTCCCCGACGAGCGCGTGCACCTCGCCGGCCCGGAGCTCGAAATGCACGCCGTCGAGCGCGGTGACTCCCGCGAAGCGTTTGACGATCCCCTCCATGCGGAGGACCGATTCACTCGCTTCACGCACAGTCGACGGCGGACCGATGCCTAACGTGCCGGGAGCGTCACGGTCAGAATGCCTCGGCCAGGTGTTGCGGGGCGTTCGTCTTGTCGAAGAGACGGTCCGTGAGGACGATCTGCGGGGGAATCTGCTCCCGCCGGAGATACTTCTCGATCGTGTCGAACGCCAGCGGGCCGAAGCGCGGGTTGCTCTCGACCGTGGCGCCGAGCTCGCCCGCAATGATCGCCTCGAGCGCCGCACGTTGCCCGTCGACGGAGACGACGATCACATCCTGACCCGGCTTGCGGCCGGCCGCCTTCAGCGCCTGGATGGCGCCGAGCGCCATTTCGTCGTTATGCGCGTAGACGGCGGTGATGCGGCTGCCGAGGGACTGCGCGATGTTCTGCATCACGCGCTCGCCTTGGGCCCGGGTGAAGTTCCCCGTCTGCGACGCGAGAATCGTCATGCCGGAATATGTGGCGATGCCATCGCGAAATCCCTTGGCGCGGTCGGCGGCCACCGAGGATCCGGGTGTGCCCGTCAGCTCGACGATCTGCGCCTGCCCGTTGGTTGCGGTGGCGAGCCATGCGGCGGCGCGCTGTCCCTGCTCGATGAAGTTCGACGCGAGGAGCGTGATGTAATCCCGGCCGGCGGTGCCACGCGCGGCGCGGTCGACGAGGATGACCGGGATCTTCGCGCGCGATGCGGCCTGGAGGGCAGGGGCGAGCCCCTCGAACTCGCGCGGCGCGAGGAGGATGATGTCCACGCGCCGTGCGATCAGATCCTCCACGTCCGAGACCTGCTTCGCCGTCTGCCCCTGGGCGTCGGTCACGACGAGCTGCACGCCGCGCTTCGCGGCTTCGTCGCGCAAGCTCTTCGTCTCCGCGATGCGCCAGGGATTGTCGGACTCCATCTGCGAGAAGCCGACTGTCTTCCCCGCGAGCGATCCGGAGGCGGCCGCGCTCTCCGCCCCTCCGGCCGCGGCCGCTCCATTGCCGCCGCCCGAATCCTTGCGACAGCTGGCGACGGCGAGCGCGAGGAGGGCGAGCAGCGGGAGCCGGCGGTAGAGGCGGGACATGGGCAGCGGAGTGAAAGAAACGAAGGTCGGCAAACGGCTGGGTGGGCTCGGAACAGGCACTCTGTACGATTTCGCTCCGGCCTGTCAAGAATCGTCGGGCGTCGCGGGAACCGCTGCTTGACGGTCTGAACCCCCCATCCTATCGTCTGCCGGCGCTCCGCCCAGCTCCCCATTCTCCCCCCAATGACCAGTCGTCGGCGGTTTCTGCGCGGTTCCATTGCCTGCCTAACGTTGGCGATCGGATGTGCGCCAGCGCCCGCCCCCGCTCCCACGCCGCCGGCGCCGGTGCCGGTCGCGGCGGAAACGACGGCGGCTCCTCCCGTCACTCCTGCGCCGCCGGCGTGGCAGCCGGTGGGAGCGCGGCTCCTGACCCGCTGGGGCGCGGAGCTTCGTCCGGAGAATCCGCTGCCGGAGTATCCCCGACCGCAGATGATGCGAGCGCGATGGGCGAACCTGAACGGCCTCTGGGATTTTCAGATCGTCAGCGAGAGCTCGACACCCGGCGCGCCGGCGGAGCCGATGGCTTCGGTACCGGGAGCCGCTGGTCCGGCTGGCGCGTTGCCGATGCCGACCGGAGCGTTCGATCTTCGGATTCTCGTTCCCTTCGCGCCGGAGGCGCCGCTCTCCGGCGTGGGACGTCACGCGGACCACGTTGCCTATCGACGTGCGTTCCAGCGGCCGTCCGACATGAACGCGGGTGATCGACTCCTGCTTCACCTCGGTGCGTGTGACTGGCATTGCACCATTTACGTCAACGACCGTCAGGTTGCCGACCACACCGGCGGGTACGACGCCTTCTCCGTGGACATCACCGACGCGCTTCGTGCGGAGCCGGAACAGGCGCTCGTCATCGTCGCGTACGATCCCACCGACAAGTTCGGCCAGCCGCGCGGCAAGCAGGTGTCGAAGCCCGGAAGCATCTGGTACACGCCGGTCACTGGTCTCTGGCAGACCGTCTGGCTCGAGCCGGTGCCGGCTGCCAGCATCGACCGGCTGCGCGTGACGCCGGATGTCGACAGTGCCATGCTTCGTCTGACGGTGTCGGGTCGCGGCACGGGCCCGGCGCACCGCGTGGTGGCCATCGCCAGCGCCAATGGGCAGGAGGCCGGTCGCATCGAGGGGGCGGTCGGCGAGGAGCTACGGGTTCCGGTGCCTAACGCGCGCCTCTGGAGCCCCGCCGATCCGTTCCTGTACGACCTGCGAGTGGCGCTGACCGACGGCGGACGCGAGATCGACCACGTCGACAGCTACTTCGGGATGCGCAAGATCGGGCTGACGCGTGACCCGCGCGGATTCACGCGGATCACCCTGAACGACCAGGTGGTCTTTCCGCTCGGCCCGCTCGACCAGGGATGGTGGCCCGACGGTCTCTATACCGCGCCGAGTGATGAGGCCCTGCGCTTCGACGTCGAGATGACGAAGGCGCTCGGCTTCACGGTGACGCGCAAGCACATCAAGGTCGAGCCGGCGCGCTGGTATTACCACGCCGACCGCCTCGGCCTCGCGATCTGGCAGGACATGCCGAGCGGCTGGAACGACTCGCCCGAGGCGCGGCAGCACTTCGAGCGGGAGCTGCGCGCGATGCTGGAGGATCTCCACAACGTCCCATCGATCGTCGCGTGGGTTCCGTTCAACGAGAAGTGGGGGCAGTTCGACACGAAACGCATCGCCGCGCTCGTCGAGCAGCTCGATCCGAGCCGTCTCGTCAACGATGCGAGTGGATGGCAGCACGAGGATGCGGGACACATCATCGATGTCCATCGCTACCAGGGTCCGCAGGCGATGTTCGGCGCGAGGGGTCGTGTCGCTGTCGTCGGCGAGTTCGGCGGCCTGGGCTTCAAGGAAGCCGGGCACGCGTGGGCAGGGGACGCATGGGGGTACGGCGGACTCTTCCCCACTCGTGAGGCGCTCGCCGATCGGTACGATCTCCTGACGAAGCGGCTGTACCACTATCGGGACACGCACGGCATCGGCGCCGGTATCTACACCCAGATGACCGATGTCGAAGTCGAGCTGAACGGCTTCTTCACCTACGACCGCGCCGTTCTGAAGCTCGACACGGCGAGGACCGCGGCCGTGAATCGTGGCCTGGCGCCGTACATCACCCCGGAGCTGACGGAATTCACCGACCGCATTCAGGTCACCATTCATCAGGGCACGCCCACCGAGATCCGTTACACCATCGACGGCAGCGAGCCCACAGCGGTGAGCCCGCTGTACACGAGGCCGTTCCCACTTGCGCAATCGACGGTGGTGCGCGCGCGCTCCTTCGAGAATGGAAGCCCGACGCCAGCGCCCGAGGCGCGTGTCGAATACACGAAAGAGCCCGGGCGGGCACCGGTGGCCGTGGCCCCAGCGGCGCTCTCGGCCGGCCTCGACTTCGCCTACTACGTGGAATCCACGCCCGAGTCGCCCTTCCGCATGCGCTGGGCGGTGCGGGAGCAGGTCGAGCGACCGGGTGTGCGCCCCGACGACTACCCCGCGCGGAAGACCGGCGTCGTCGCGACGCCCTCGCTCGCGCCGCGCGACACGAACGAGCTATTCAGCTTCCGCTATACCGGCTACGTGCGGGTGCCGCGCACCGGCGTCTATACCTTCACCGCGCGCTCCGACGATGGCGCGGCGCTCTGGGTGGGCGACCGCAACGTGTTCTGGTCGGTGGGGCAGTCCCCGAAGACCACCGAGACGTGGGGGCAGATCGCACTCCAGGCCGGATTGCACCCCATCACGCTCACGTATTTCCAGGCGTACGGACCGATGGCGCTCGAGCTGCTCGTGAGTGGCCCGGGCATTCGGCGACAAGTCGTTCCTGCCTCATGGTTCTACCGGCCGCGCACGGGGACGACGCCACGTTAGGCGGCCGCTGCCTCCGGCCTTCCAGGGGCGACGCGCCGAACCTCGGCCTCGGTGGCGTGAATCGTGTATTACTCGAAGACACAGAGTCCGTAGAGGACGGATGCCGGCCATGGTGACGACCGCTGCACGTACCGGTGGAGGCACGATGCCCACGCGCGATGCCTTCGGCACCGCGCCCGATGGAACGCCCGTCGAGCGCTTCACGTTCTCGAACGCCCGCGGGATCGAGATCAGCGTCATCACCTTCGGGGGCATCATCGTCTCGCTCCGCACGCCCGATCGACACGGCGTGATGGATGACATCGTACTCGGCCACGATGACGTGGACGGCTACCTTCGCAGCGCACAATACTTCGGCGCGATCGTTGGCCGATACGCAAACCGCATCGCCGGCGGACGATTCACGCTCGACGGCGTCGAGTATCGCCTCGCGCAGAACAACGGCCGGAATCACCTGCACGGCGGCGAGCGTGGCTTCGACAAGGTGGTGTGGAGCGCCGAGCCGTTCGCGCACAACGCGGCGCGCGGTGTGGCGCTGCGCTACCAGAGTGCGGACGGCGAGGAAGGATACCCTGGCGCGCTCGCCGTGCTCGTAACGTATGCCCTGACCGACAACAACCACCTCGTCATCGACTACAAGGCCACGACGACGCGCCCGACGCCGGTGAATCTGAGCCAGCACACATACTGGAATCTCGCCGGCAGTCACGACAGCGATGTCCTGGCGCACGAGCTGACGATCAACGCATCGCAGTTCACGCCGGTTGACGCGGAGCTCGTCCCGACTGGAGCGATCGCGACCGTGGAGGCCACGCCGTTCGACTTCCGCGCACCGCACGCGATCGGTGAGCGTATCGACGACGCGTATGACCAACTGCGCATTGCCGGGGGATACGACCACAACTACGTGCTCGACCGGTCAGATGACGGTCTCGGGTACGCCGCCACGGCGTTCGAGCCAGAGACCGGCCGAATCGTCGACGTGTACACCACAGAGCCAGGTGTTCAGCTCTACACCGGGAATTTTCTCGGCGACCACATTCGCGGAAAAGGCGGCCGTGCGTGCCGGTATCGCGGCGGGTTCTGTCTCGAGACCCAGCATTTCCCGGACTCGCCGAATCAGCCGCACTTTCCGTCCAGCGTGCTCCGGCCAGGCCACGAGTACCGGTCGAGCACGGTGTTCACGTTCGGGGTTCGCGACTGACCTCTCCGTTCTCCCTAACGGACGCCGAGCTGTGCCGCGACGAATGCCCACATGTCTGCGCGTTCGGCGATTCTCGCTTCGCTCGACGCATAGCTGTGGCTCGCGTCCACCGCCACTCGCAGGAGCACCGGTCGCTGGCATCCCTGCGCCGCCTGCAGCTCCGCCGCGAACTTGTACGCGTGGCTCGGCACCACGCGATCATCGTGGTCGGCCGCGAGCAGTAGCGTAGCCGGATAGCACGTCCCCGCGCGCACGTTGTGCAGCGGCGAGTAGGCGCGCAGATGCGGAAACGCTTTCGGGTCGTCGGGAGAGCCGAACTCGGAGATCCACCCCGCGCCAACCGTGAACTTGTGATATCGGAGCATGTCGTAATGCCCCGCGTCGGCGACCGCCGCCGCGAAGAGATCGGGGCGCTGCGTCATGGCGGCCCCCACCAGGAGTCCACCGTTCGATCGCCCGTAAATCGCCAGCCTGCTCGCCGTCGTGTACCGCTCGGCGATCAGGTACTCCGCGGCGGCGATGAAGTCATCGAAGCTGTTCTGTTTCCTGTCGAGCATCCCGGCGCGATGCCACTCCTCACCGTATTCACCGCCACCTCGAATGTTGGCGACGACATAGATGCCGCCCATCTCCAGCCACAGCGGAATGTCCGGCTCGTAATGCGGATCACTGCTGATGCCGTAGCCGCCATAGGCGGTGAGCATCGTCGGATGCGTCCCGTCCAGCTTCACGCCTTTCGCGGCGGTGATGAACATCGGCACGCGCGTGCCGTCCTTCGACAGGTAGAAGACCTGTTTCGTCTCGTAGGCGTTGGCGTCGAACGGAACGCGCGGCGGATTGAAGGGAGCGCTGGTACCGCGCCGCAAGTCGTACCGATACACCGTGCGCGGCGCGAGGAAGGATGCGAATGAGTAGTAGAGGTCACGCGAGGAAGGTCGCGCGCTCAGCGGCCAGCCGACCGCCCCGACGCCCGGAAGCGCAACCTCGCCTGATGGGGTGCCGTCGAGCGCGAAGAAGCGCACCCGGCTGGTGACGTTGGCGAGGTAATTCACGACGATACGATCACCGGCGATGATGGCATCGACGATCACGTCCGGTGACTCCGGCACGACCGTGCGCGGCTTGGCGCTCGCGCCCTGCGCAAGGTCGAGCGCGACGACCCGATTCCGTGGTGCGTCGAGATTCGTGCGCGCGTAGAGCGTGCGTCCGACGATGTCGATCGGCGTATGGAACGCGGCGCGATCGCCGAGCAGTCGTACGAGCGGCGCCGTGACGTCGGGTCTCTTCGCATCGCGGAGGTCCATGACGTACATCGCGCTCTCCGTCCCCTGCTCCACGACGGCGAGCGCGTATCGCCCATCCTCGCTCAACATGCAGTACAGCCATCGCGAGCTCTCGGTCCATTCCTGGATGAAGCGGTCCTTCGTGTGTGGCTGTCCGAGCACGTGGTGGAAGAGCTGTTTGTCGATGCGTTCGCTCGACTGCGTATCGCCCGGCTTCGGCGCGGGCGGGCGGATGTAGAAGAATCCGCGCGTGTCGTGCGTCCAGCACACCGACGTCAGAACGCTGTCGACGACGTCCCCGAGGTCGCGCCCGGTCGCCATCTCGCGCACGCGAATCTGCCCCAGGTCGGCGCCACCCGGCGCCGTGCGGTAGGCGAGCAGGCGACCATCAGGCGACACGGCATAATCGCCGACGGCGATCGCTCCGTCGGGTGAGATCGTGGCGGGATCGAGGACGGCGCGCGGCTGGTCGCCGGCATCCTGCTGCGCGTACAGCACTGACTGTGCTTGCGCGCCGGTGTTGCTGACGTAGAACACGCGGCCGGCTTCGCGCCACGGCACGCCGGTACGGGCGTACGCCCACAGCGCGGTGAGACGCTGGTGGATCGGGTCGCGATGCGCGAGGCCCTTCAGGTAGGTTGCCGTTAGGCCTCGCTGCGCCTCGAGGTATTGCGGGGCGCGCCCGCGATCAGGATGCTCGAGCCATCGATAGGGATCGGGCACCTTCGTCCCGTGGTAGTCTTCGACGACGCTGTCGCGGTGCGCGGCGGGGTAGGTGAGCGATTGCGCGGCTACGACGCCGGGTAAGGCCATCGACGCGAGCAGCAGGCGTCGCGAGATGTCGATCATGGAGGTGCCGGTGGGGTTCGATCTACGGGGGGCTGCCGCGGAACGATGCAGAAAACCCGGCCGATCGGCAAATGGCGACGGATCGACGTGTCTACATCAGTTGACGATCAGCGCGTTCGTTTCTCCCTTGGACGGGAGAGGAAGGTCGTGACCGCCTGAATGAACGCGTCGTGCGACGTCTCGATGTGCGCAGCATGATCCGCTTCGGGAAGCACGATCCAGCTGCGATCGTCGGTGCCGAGCCGCGTGAAGAGTCGGCTGTGGGAGGTCCCGGCGGCGAGAGGGTCGCGCGCTCCGGCGATCAGGAGCGTCGGGATGCGCACGGCGGCGGGGTCCATGGCGTTGAATTCATGCATCCTCGCCCAATCCACCGTGATCGGATCCGCCGCGATGGCCGCGTTCACATACGCCGCTCGCAGGGCGGGCGATACGGCGCCCGGTGTGATGAAATCCTCGGCTGCTCCTTCACGCGTGTTCCGTGCGCGCGGTGGCGACGCGGGGTCCGGCCTCACGGGACGCATCGAGTCGATGTGCACTGGAAACGCGTAGAGCACGAGCGCCGAGAGCTTCTCGGGATGGCGTTGCGCGACCAGCAGCGCGATGGTGGAGCCGCGAGAATATCCGAGCAGCACCGGTCGGCGGTCCTGTTCCTGGCGAGCGATCCAATCCAGAACCGCCGCCACGTCGGCCGCGGCGCGATCCGGGGTGAGCCATCCGGTGCTGTCGCGCGAGGTGGCGCCGTACCCGCGCAGATCGACAGCGTACGCGGCATACCCGCTCGCGGCGAACGCATCCATCACCGACCGTTGCTCGCCCGGGACTCGCAGATCGAAGTTCGGGAGCGCGCTCCACCGGCGGCCATGCACGAGCAGGATGGCTCCACGCGGGGATGCCGGACGCTTTGCCCAGACCGTGATCGGATGGCCATCGGCGGACACGATATGCTTCGACGGCGCCTTGCCGCACGGGGCACACGCTGGCCGAGTTTCCTGCGCATCGAGGCTGGCGTGCAGGGTCATTAGCCCGAGCGCCGCGACCAGCATCATTCGCGTCTTCATCGGCGGAAACATCGCCCTCGGCGGCCGCGACGGCTAGTGGACTGCGTGTGAGGGACGGGACAACT
>DASRHU010000129.1:0-2914 GCA_035650335.1 Gemmatimonadaceae bacterium
GCGGATATCCGCCGCCATCGCGATCTCCAGCCCACCACCGACGCAGTGTCCGTTGAGGGCGGCAATGACGAGCTTGGGGGTCTGCTCGAGCCGGCTCAGCGTCTCGTTGGCGTGCAGGCAGAAGTAGTACTTCCACGTCGGGTCGGCCTCGTTGAGCATCTTGATGTTGGCACCGGCGCTGAAGAACTTCTCCCCCGCGCCGCGAATCACGATCACCTGGATGTCGGGATCGAAGCGCGCCCGCACGATGCAATCGTCGAGCTGTCGCATCATCTCGTGCGTATACGTGTTGGCGGGCGGATCATCGAGCTCGAAGACCACGAGGTGTCCTTCCTTGCGATAGCGGACGAGGGTGGTCGTTTCGCGCTCCGTCATTGTAGCGGTAGCCATGGGATTCCTCTGGTGAAATGCGTCGCCGTGCTCGGACCCTGAGTGGGTCTCAGCCGGCCGTTAGGTGCGGCAGGACCGCGTCCGACACCGGCAGCCCGACGTATCCGCCGAGGAACAGCCGGCACATGCTTTGGCTCAAGACCTCGACGCTGAGGTCGCCGAGGGGATCGTACCAGTTGTAGATCCAGTTCATCATTCCGAAGAGCGTGTACGTCGCGATCCGGCGATTGATGTGCGCCGGCCCCTGCACGCGCTCGACCTCGGCGAGGATGTCCATCAACGTGCGCGTGTATTCCTGCTTCTTCGCGTTCACGCGTGCGAGGAAGTCGCCGGACAGGGCCAGTGCCTCGTGCGACAGCACCTTCATCTCCGCCATGTGGGAGGCGAAGTAGTCGAGGTGGTTGTCGATGAATCGCGCGAGTCGCTCCACGGGATGCTCGACCCCGTCGAGCGCCTCGTGCATGCCGGCGAGAACGGCCGCGAAGCTGCGGTCCTGGATGAGGAAGAGCAGCTCGTCCTTGCTCTTGACGTAATAGTAGAGGCCGGACAAGGAGACGCCGGACTCACGAGCGAGGTCGCGCATGCTCGTCTCGTGGTACCCGCGCTTGGCGAACACGCGGGCCGCGGCCGCCAGAAGTGCGTCCAGCTTCTCGTCATGCGCCGGCTGGTGGGCCACTCACGCCCCCTGGAAGCGGGTGTCGAACGATCGTTCTGCCGCAACGTACCCACGCCTTGGGGGGCAGGTCAAGGACGTTTGGAGGCCTCTTAACGCCGGCGCCGCGGGGGCGTCCAACCTGGTGCCAGGATGACCGATTCGGAGACGCGGGACGGGGAACCGACGGATACCGCGCTGGTCGCGCGGTGGCGCGGCGGGGACGAGCGGGCGGCGACCATCCTGGTCGAGCGGCACGCTCCCGCCGTCGCGCGCTTCGTCGCGAGCATGGGAGAGCGCGGCGAGCTCGAGGAAGTGGTGCAGGACACGTTCGTCCGGGCGTTCGGGTCGCTCGATCGGTTTCGCGAGGAAAGCTCGCTTCGAACATGGCTGTTCTCGATCGCCCGCAACCTGTGCCGGGATCGCGCTCGATCGAACCGCCGGGCGCAGCCGATCGTGTCGATCGAGGAGGACCACGCGCTCACCGCGTACGACCCGTTGAGCGCCGCGGTGGCAACGGAAACCGCGTCGCGCTTGCAGGCGGCGATGGGTCGGCTGACGGAAATGCAGCGCGCGGTATTCACGCTGCGCGTGACAGAGGGATTGAGCTACCGCGAGATCGCGGATGCGGTGGAGACGACCGAAGGAGCGGCACGCGTGCACTACCACAATGCCGTGCGATCGGTGAAGGAGTATCTCGATGACTGAATGCACGAATCTCGAAATGCGCGACCTGCTTCCCGACTACGCCCGTGGCGCGCTCGTCGGTGCCGCGGTCGCGGCCGTGGAGCGGCACCTCGCGGACTGCGCCTCGTGCCGCGCCGAGTTGGCGGTCGTGCGCAATGCCCAGCTCGTGCTCGGCGTGACGCCGCGAGTCGACACGTCGCGCATCGCTGCCGCCGTCGTTCGGTCGGCGGCGGTGCGGCGCGACGCGACGAGATCCGTCGCCCAGGCTCGTCGCCGGCGCATGTGGACGGCACCTTCGTCGCGCCGCATGTGGCTGGCGGCTGCCTCGCTCGTGGCGGTGGCTGGCGCCGCGGCGCTCGCCACCCGAAGCGATGAGCCTAAGGCCGTGGCGGACTCGTCGCCGCGCATCACCGTCCAGGTCGACTCGCCGGCCAGCCCGGCGCCGAGCGGGACCGCTCCGAGCGTTCCAGCACAGCCGGCGGTGCAGCCGACGCGAAACAATGAGCTGAGTGTTGGGGGCGGCCTGACCGATCTGGCCGATGCGCAGCTGGAATCGTTGCTGAGGGAGCTCGACCGTCTCGACGCGCAGTTCGAGGTCGAGCCGGCGAATCTGCTTCCCGTGCTCGAAGGAGACGTCTAATGCGGTTTTCACGAGGGCTTTCGCTACTCGCGCTCTCACTCGCGGTGACGGCGCCTGCGCTCGCGCAGCGCCCCGCACCCGACTCGTCACCAGCGCGTCGTCAGGCGCTCGAACAACGGGTGCGCCAACGCATGGCGGTGGTGGTGAAACAGCGGGTCGGCCTGAGCGACGAGCAGATGCGTCGGCTCGGTGAGGTGAATCGTGAGATCGAGACGCAGCGACGTCTCCTGCACGAGCAGGAGCGTGACGTGCGTATTGGGCTCCGTGGTGAGGTGATGCGCGGCGACAGCGCGAACCAGGACCGCGTCTCTCGCTACCTCGACCAGCTGATCGATCTGCAGCGTCGTCGGATCGAGCTGATCTCTCGCGAGCAGCGCGAGCTGGCGGGGTTCATGACGCCGGTACAGCGCGCCAAGTATCTCGCGATGCAGGACCAGATGCGGCGGCGGGTCGAGGAGATGCGCCGGCCAGGCGGTCGGGCGGGGCAGCGCCGCGGCCCGCCGATGCCACCGCGGTGACGGGAGTGTTCTCCGTCCGCCGTCGGC
>DASRHU010000130.1:0-5238 GCA_035650335.1 Gemmatimonadaceae bacterium
TTCTTCTCCGATCGCCCCGACCGCCGCATTACCCACGTGGCGATCTCGTGTGGCGGACCGCGCCTGGTGCACCTCGCGTTAGGCCGCGGGGGCTATCGGGTGGAGGACCTCACCGACACGGCCGACGCGTACGTGAAGGCGTTGCTCGACCGGTTCCTGTTCGCGAGGCGAGCGCTGTGAGCGCGTCCGGGCAACGGGGCCGCAGATGAACGCAGAAGGCCGCAGAAACGGCAACGTCAACTTCAACTGCTTATCACGGATTCCACGGATCTTGACGGCCAATCTTCACGGATACGGCGAAACTGCAGGAGCTTTGGGAACTTCAACAGCTTGCGAACTTCAACAGCTTTGGGAACTTCAACGGCTCTGGCACGATCGATCGGGCAAATCAGCGTGATCTGGACCCGAGAGGTTTGTCACAAAGCTCTTCGCAGTTGCCGCTAATCATGCTGTTCGCCGTTCAAGATCCTTAGAATCCGTGATAAGCTGTTGCCGTTGAAGTTTCTGCGTCCGTCTGCGTTATCTGCGGCTAACTCGGGCTGCTTGTTCCAATTCCGGACGCACCTCGCTAGCTGATCATCCCACCAGGTGTCGCCGGCTGCGGGCCTGATCGAACCTGGAGAGTGATGTCGGCCTGGGTGGCGCCATCGAGCGCGATGGACATCGTGTGCGCGCCTGTCGTCTCGATCGGGAGGTCGATCGCCGCGATCAGCGGAAGGTCCATCTCGGTGACGCCCGCGGGTGGCGTACCGACGTCCAGCTCGCCGCCGCTGGACCATAGCTCCTTCCCCTCCGGACCGGTCCAGCGCAGGACGACGGAGTGCGTGCCGATGTCCACGCGTCGCCCCTTGAACCGCACCACGAGGTGCGCTCGCGGATGAACCGTCGGCACGGTCGCGACCTGCACGGCGTCGAACACGCCGAGGATGTTCAGCTTTCCCTCCTGCGACAGGTTCGCGGCGTCGCAGAAGAGCGCGAAGGAGACATTCATGAGGGCAAGGTATAAACGTGGAGCGGGCGCCGGAAGACGGCCTCCCGGTGACCGGCGTGGACCTCCTCGCGCTCCGAAAACATAGGACTGCCCCCGAACCAGGCCCCTGCTAGTTTTCGGAGAATGACCTCGACGGCCACTCCCCGCCTGTCTGCACCGCCAGACGGCACTGCACGCGCCTCGGTCACCGACCTGCTTCTCGTGCTGATGGCGCTCATCTGGGGCGTGAACGCGAGCGTCATGAAGTACGGCGTGACCGAGATTCCTCCACTCGTCTTCAACGCTGCGCGGCTCGGTCTCGCGTCCATCGCGCTCGTCGCTCTGGCAATCGGGGTCCGTCACGCGCGACTCTCGCGACGCGACCTCCTCGTTCTGCTCGCGCTCGGCGTGCTCGGCACCGCGTTGTACCAGTTCTTCATGATCGAAGGGCTGGCCCGCACGCGTGCAGGAACGACGGCGCTCATTCTCTCCTCGGGGCCGGCGTTCGTCGCGCTGTTCGGACGATTCCTCGGCGTCGAGCGCATCACGACGCGCGGGATGCTGGGCATCGCGCTGTCGATGGCCGGCATTGCTCTCGTGGGACTCATCGGCGCGGAGGCTGTCGATCGCCGGACGGCGGTGCTTGGGAATGCGCTCGTCCTCATCGGGTGCATCTGTTGGTCACTGTTCACCGTGCTCATCAAACCGTACGCGAATCGTCTCGACGGACGGATCGTTACCGCGATCACGATCGTCGGAGGAACCGTTCCGCTGTCGCTCCTCGCGCTTCCCGGCGTGAGAGCCGTGCCGTGGGCTGACCTCTCGGTCGCCATGTGGGGCGCGATCGTGTACAGCGGCCTCGCGTCGATGGTGATCGCCTATTTGTTCTGGAACCGCGGCGTGCGACTGCTCGGCCCAACGCGCACCTCCATGTACGGGAATCTGCAGCCGCTGGTCGCGCTCGCCGCCGCGCACGTCATGCTGGGCGAACGGCCGACCGTCTGGCAGGCGACGGGTGCCGTCGGCATCATCGCAGGTGTTCTCCTCACGCGAACGGCGGAGCCATGGCCGGAATGACGGCGAATCGGCCGGTACGGCTCGTCCTGTTCGACATCGACGGGACGATCCTCCGCAGCAACGGCGCGGGCCGGCGCGCGATGATGGCCGCCCTGCACGAAGTCTTCGGCGCCATGGGACCGGAGGACCATCGTTATGATGGCAAGACGGATCCGCAGATCGTGCGTGAGGTCATGAGGCTCGAAGGACACCACGACGATCACATTGACGAGCGGATGGACGCATTGATGGCGCTCTACCTCACGCGCCTCGAGCGGGAGCTCGCGAATGGAGGGACGTTCGTCTACCCTGGCGTTCGCGAGCTGCTGGCGGCACTCGAGGCACGGAGCGACACGGTGCTCGGCCTCCTCACCGGGAATCTCGCGGAAGGCGCGCAGGCGAAGCTTCGTGCGGCGGGAATCGACCCGGCCCGTTTTCGCGTCGGCGCATTCGGCAGCGACCACGAGCATCGGCCGGAGCTGCCGGCGGTCGCGCGCCGGCGTGCGCAAGCGGAGCTGGGCATCGACCTTCAAGGGCATCATCTCGTGATCATTGGCGACACGCCGGCCGATATCGAATGCGGCCGCTCGCTCGGCGTCCGCGCCATCGGGGTCGCGACGGGCTCCTACACCGTCGAGGAGCTGCTCCAGCACCATCCGCACGCCGTCTTCGAGACCCTCGAGGACACCGGGCGCGTGGTGAGCGCGATTGTCGATGCGTGAGGTCGAGCTCAAGGCGGTGGTCGATGCCATGCGCGCCCGCATTGCCAACGTCGAGCGCGCGGGCGGCCGCCTCGTCTTCCAGGGAAGGCTCGAAGACCGGCGGTACGACACGTCCGATCGCCAGCTGCGCGGAAGGGACGTCGTGCTGCGACTGCGCATCTATCGCGACGATCGCGGTGTGCGCGCCGAGCTCGGATGGAAGGGGCCGACCCAGTTCGTGGATGGCTACAAGGTGCGCGAGGAGATCAGCGCCCGGTCCCACGAGGCCGATGCGCTTCACGAGATTCTCGCACGGCTGGGCTTTGTCGTCACGCGCGAGATCGACCGTGAAATCGCGCAGTACGAGTTGCACGATGCGGTGGTGCGGTTCGAGCGATACCCGCGAATGGACGATCTCGTCGAGGTCGAGGGGGAGCCAGCGGCCATCGAGCGGGCGATCGAGGTGATCGCGATTCCTCGTGAGGCGTTCACGTCGGAACGTCTCTTCTCGTTCGTGCGCCGGTGGGAAGAGCGCACCGGGGAGAAGGCCGCCCTCTGCGATCGCGAGCTGAGTGGCGAGCAACCGTACGCGCTCGACGATGCCTGAGCGGCCGACCTTTCACGCGTCCATCGATGCGTTCCTTCGTGGCGTCGAGTTCGGTGGCGAGGGGACGGTCGAGCTCGTGGGTGAGGCGCTGGGATTGACCGTCGGCAAACGACGTGCGCTCGTGTCGTTCAGCCGTCTCGACGGCCTGCGTCGGGGTCCTGGTGTGCTCGAGCTGTTCGCCGACACCGGTGACACGATCGCGCTCCATGCGCCTACGGGGCTCGATGTGCTCGCGGAAGCGATCCTCGTGTCGGCGCACGCGTTGCCGGAGCTGACGCGCTCGTTGCGGGGACTGGGCTCACATCGCGCCCGCCCCGACAACGACCACGACCTCTTCTTCGCACCGTTCATCTCGGCGCGCGCTCACGCCGAGCGTACGAGCGATGCCGACCGACGGCTGGAGGCGTTCGATGCGGCGCGGCTTCGCGATGCGGTCGAGCGCCAGGTTCTGGACTTTGCGCGAAGTCGCTATCCCGATCAGCCGCCCGATCGCCGCGCCACGGAGGCAATCCTCGGCGAATGCACCGACGAGGTCATCAGGAGGTTGGAGCGGCTCGAGGCAGCGGCGGCCGCGGTGCGGTCGAGTCCCACGGAGGTGCAGCTCGCGCGATGGCGGGCGTGGCGCGATGCCGTCCGCGAGGTCATCGATGCGGCGGACCGCTGCTGGTTCGCGATGCGTCCGCTGCTGCGTGACCACGAGCCGCCGCCGCGGCGCCGGTGGTGGCGCAGGAGTGCGTCATGATCGTGGGCATCGGCATGGACCTGGTGCACATCGCTCGCGTGGAGCGTATGCTGGCCACGAAAGGGGAGCGCGCGCTCAATCGGTTGTTCACGGCGGGGGAGCGTCGTTATGCGCTCGCGCGTCCGGAGCCGGCTCGCCACCTTGCCGCCCGTGTGGCCGCGAAGGAGGCAACCTTCAAGGCGCTGTCAGGAACCGAACGCGCGCACGCCATTTCCTGGCGGGAGATGGAAGTCGTTGTCGGGCCAAAAGGCCGTCCGGAGCTCGTCCTTCACGGCGTCGCGCGCGAGCGTGCCGAGGATCTCGCGATCACTCGCATCTGGCTGACGATGACACACGACGGCGGAACGGCAGGGGCGATGGTCGTGCTCGAGCGCTGATGGGCTCAGTGCGACGCGAAGACGCGCTGCTTTCCATCCTTCGCGAACGCCACGACGTCGTATCGGTCCGCGGGAGTGCCTGGCATCTCCATCCCTGGCGACCCGACGGGCATTCCTGGAACGCCGATTCCGGCAACCTTCGGCTTCTCCTCGAGAAGCCGCTTGATGTCCGCGGCCGGCACGTGGCCTTCGACGACATACTGCCCGACGATCGCCGTATGGCAGGACGCGAGTGCCGAGGGTACGCCGAGCTTGGTTTTGATGGCGGAGAGGTCGTTGACGTCTTTGGCGGTGACCTCGAACCCCTCCTTGCGGAGGTGCTCCACCCAGTTCTTGCAGCACCCGCACTGCGCGTTCTTGTAGACGGTTACGGCAATGGGTGCGGCGGGTTCACGGGCAGCGGCAGACATGACCGCGGCGCCGAGCGGAACGGCCACGGCGAACACCGGAATGACGGCGAGTTTGAGAGAGCGCATGGATGAAAACTAAGGGGTCGGGAGTCAGGCGTCAGGGGTCAGGGGGTGTTAGGGGCAAGGAATCAGGGATCGCGAGTGGTGCCCTGACTCCTATGCCCTAACACCCCCTGATCCCTGACTCCTGACCCCGGACCCCCGAATCAGGGGGCTTGGGGGCGGGTGGAAATCCCGATACATTCGATCGGAATGCATGTGAGAGCGATTCTCGTCATCGGCCTCGTCCTCGCGGCCACCGCCTCGGGGCGTGCGCAAGAGCACCCCGCGCGGCGGCTATCGAGCATCGTCGGCGTCGCGGTCGAGGAGTACTCG
>DASRHU010000131.1:0-9537 GCA_035650335.1 Gemmatimonadaceae bacterium
CTGACACCTTCAACCTGACACCCCCTGAGGAGTCAGGAGTCAGGAGCCAGGAGTCAGGGGGTGTCAGGGTGTCGGTTGCAGGAGGGAACGGCACCGAGCGATCAGGTGCTGGGGTGTTCTCTCCTGACACCTTCGACCTGACACCTCCTGACTCCTGACTCGTGACTCCTGATCCCTGGAGTCAGGGACCGGGTTGCAGGAGAGAACGGCACCAAGGGATCAGGTGCCGAGTCGTTCTCTCCTGGCACCTTCAACCTGACACCCCCTGACTCCTGATTCCTGACTCCTGACCCCTATCATCAGTGCGTCGGCCCCGCCGGACGAGTCGGCGCCGTGTCGGTCTGAAGCAGGCCGAGCTTGAGCGCGAACTTCACGTAATCGGCGCGGTGCGTGAGCCCGAGCTTCTCGTTGATCCGCTGCTTGTAGGTATCGACCGTCTTCGGGCTGATGTTGAGCTTCTCGCCAATCTCGGGAGCCGTGTAGCCTTCGGCGATCAGCCGCAGGACGTCGCGCTCGCGGTCGGTGAGCTTCTCGAAGCGCGCGCGGTCATCGGCGTGCTCGTCCTTCTTCTTGAGCCCCTTCGCGAGAACGCGTGCGGCGGCGGGACGAACGTAGAGATCCCCTCGCGCGACGGCGCGAACCGCGTCCACGAGCTCGCGGTCGGCGGCGCTCTTCACCAGGTAGCCGGCGGCGCCAGCCTCGAGCAGCGGGACGAGATACTCCTCCTCGGCATGCATCGTCAGGATGAGCACGCGCGGCGACGGACCCTTGGCGGCGAGCGCTTTCGTGGCCTGGATGCCGTCCATCTCGCCCATCGACAGGTCCATCACGACGACGTCGGGGTGGAAGCGTTCGGCAAGCGCGACGGCCTCGCGACCGTTCGACGCCTCGCCGACCACGCTAATGTCGCGCGCGCTGCCGAGCACGGCTTTGAGCCCGGCGCGTACGATCGTGTGATCGTCCGCGAGGACGACGCGAATAACGTCATTGGTCATCGTGGCCTCGTATCCTCGAGTGGAACGCGCGCGCGAACGCAACAACCGCGTCCGACCCCGGTGTCAATGTCGAGTACCCCATCGACGAGGGCAATCCGCTCGCGCATAGAAAATATACCCATTCCCGGGCGTCGGACCTCGGCGTCCTTCGGGTCGAACCCGGTTCCATCGTCCTCCACTTCGAGGATCGCATACTGCGGCCCGACATCGAGCCGTAGCTCTACAGTACTGGCCGACGCGTGCCGCACGACGTTCAGGAGCGATTCCTGCGCCACGCGATAGAGCGCGGACCCCACAGTCGGCGGTACGCTACCCGACCCGCGCAGGACGACCCCGACCTCGAGACTGCTCGTTTCCCGCGTGCGCCGGGCCAGCCAATCGAGCGCCGCGCGCAGGCCGAGGTCCTCCAGTACGCGAGGATAGATCGCGTGCGAGAGCATCCGCACTTCTTCCAGCGCCTGCGTCGCGACATCGCGGATCTCCTGCAGCTTGGCGGCGCAGACTTCGTCGGTGCAGCCACGCTGGGCGACGCTGATCTGGAGCACGACACCGGCGATGGTTTGCGCGGTGGCGTCGTGCAGCTCTCGGGCAATGCGTGCGCGCTCTTCGTCCTGGGCGCCGATCACCTGCGCCGCGAGGCGGCGAATGCGATCGCGCTCGCTCATGAGCTCGTCGAGGAGCTGATTCAGCGCGCGTCCCGTGCGCGCCACCTCGCGATCGGCAAGCGGCGAGGTGGGGACGCGAGCGGCCGTGTCTCCTGACAGAATTTGGGCGGCCGCGTCCTCGAGCGACCGCAACGGGCGGAGCGCGACGATGACGAGCACGGAGTTGACGATCTGCGCGATGACGAGCGCGACGATCAACAGGAGAACGAGGCGAGCGTCGGCGAGGCTGGTGCCGTGGAGCGCCATCGCCGCCCCGAGCGTAGCGAGCGCGATGAGGATATTGGCGCCGATGAGCTTGAGCACGAGCGGCGCGCTGAGGAACGCGACGATGGCGCGAGACAGCGGCGACGTGTCTTTCGTCGGCGTCTGATCGCGCGTCGGTATCCCGAAGGTCATTGCATCGGCTCGTGTCGCCATCGCGGCTATGCCCGTTGAAGTCACGAGCGGAAGCTAGGCCGCGTCTAGTGGGGTCTCTGTCGGGGTTAGCGTGATGATACTAGGGGTTTCCCCTACAAAACGGACCTCATGGACGCATTGGGAATGCGGAATGCTGAAGGGTTTGGCCCGGATCGCGCGGACCGACTCCGCATTGTCCAAGTCCCAACTGGACACCTCCTTTCATCAATACGGAGATGTCGTGGTCGCGGCATGGACCTTCGCCATCGAAGTAAAGGTGGGTGACCGTGTGGGTCCGCGTTGTAGCTTGAGAGACAGGCGGCGTGACGACCCACGTTCCGCCGCGATCAACCACAAACGAAAGGACGACAATGCGAATTCAGACGCTTCTGCTCTCTGCGACTCTCGTGCTCTCCGCCGCAGCCTGTGGAGGTGGGAAAGAAGGAGAAACGGCGACGCAGGGTGCGCCTCAAACGCCCTCCCCGTCGGCCTCGGTCCCGGCCACCGGCCGAACCATCGAGGTCAAGATGATCACCGACGACAAGGGGAATTACTACGATCCCGACACCATCCAGGCTCGTAAGGGGGATGTGCTCCGGTTCACCATCGTGTCGGGAGTGCACAACGTAAACTTCACCCCCGAGCGGAATCCCGGCGTGAGCGGACTCCCGCCGGCGAGCGAGCTGCTCCAGCTGCCGGGGCAGACCCACGATTTCACCGTGCCATTCGAGCCCGGCACCTACGGATTCCAGTGCGACCCGCACGCGCTGCTGGGCATGGTCGGAGTACTCGAAGTGCAGAGTTAGGGGTCAGGAGTCTGGAGTCAGGAGTCAGGGGGTGTCAGGGCCTGGGTTTCAGGAAAGAACCGCACCAAGGGACTAGGTGTTGGTCGTCGTTCTCTCCTCCAACCCACACCCTGACACCCCCTGATCCCTGACTCCTGACTCCTGACTCCTCATAAGTCAGGGAATCTCCGACGCGCCTGTCATCCCTCCCGCCCCGTTTCGGCTCCGAAACGCCGACTTCGAAGGGCCTCCAGGCGAGATATCCTGCGCGACATCGCGAACAGGGTTTCCACCACGATCTCGACGGGAGTAACAATGCATAGAACCACGATGGCTTGGCTGGCGCTCGGGAGCGCGGCCATCCTCGGCGGATGCGGCGAACGAACGCCGCAGGTGCCCGGTCAGCAGGCGATGACGACGGGTGACGTGCAGAAGGCCGCACTCGCCTCGTACGTGAA
Organism: Gemmatimonadaceae bacterium; assembly: GCA_035650335.1. Lineage (GTDB taxonomy): Bacteria > Gemmatimonadota > Gemmatimonadetes > Gemmatimonadales > Gemmatimonadaceae > JAICNG01. Next base: position 3,300 of record DASRHU010000131.1, read on the forward strand.
GCCTGGCGACCTCGACGAGTACTACCTCTTCTATTCCGGTGGACACTCCGGCCAGGTGTTCGTCGCCGGCGTGCCGTCGATGCGTCACATCGCGACGATCCCCGTCTTCGCTCCGTATCCCGGCACGGGCTACGGCTTTGACGAGGCGACGCGCAAGATGCTCGGCGAGTTCACGTGGGGCGATGTCCACCACCCCGCGCTGTCCAAGACCAATGGCGACTACGATGGCCGCTGGCTGTTCGTGAACGACAACGCGAACAACCGCATCGCGCGCATCGACCTGCGCGACCTGAAGACGAAGCAGATCCTCGGTCCCGTCCCGAACACGATGGGCAACCACGGCTCGTCGATGGTCACGAACAACTCCGAGTACGCGCTCGTCGCGTCGCGCTTCTCCGTGCCGATCGGCGAGAAGTACGTGCCGCTCGACCAGTACTCGACCAAGTACAAGGGCGCCGTCACCGGCATCAAGATCGATCCGAACACCGGCAACATGTCGGTCGGCTGGCAGATCATGACGCCGCCGTTCGATTGGGATCTGGGCGCCACCGGCAAGGGTCCGTCGACCGAGTGGGCGTTCTGGACGTCGTACAACAGTGAGCGCGCCACCGGCAAGCTCGAGTCGGCCGCATCGCAGCGCGACAAGGACTACGTCGCGGTCGTGAACTGGAAAGCCGCGGAAGCGGCGACGAAGGCGGGGAAGACCTTCACCTCGGAAGGCATCCCGATGATCGATCCGGCGAAGGTGCCGGGCGTGATGTACCTCCTCCCCTGCGGCAAGAGCCCGCACGGCGTGGACGTCGACCCGAGCGGACAGTACGTGATCTGCTCCGGCAAGCTCCAGCCGACGTCGACCGTCTTCTCGTTCGCCAAGATTCTCGAGGCGATCAAGAACAAGGACTTCGAGCACGAGACCGAGGATGGCATCCACGTCCTCGAATACGACGAGATCGTTCTGATGGAGGTGCCGGTCGGCCTGGGCCCGCTGCACACGCAGTTCGACGGAAAGGGCTACGCCTACACGTCGCTCTACGTCGAAAGCGCCATCGCCAAGTGGAAGCTGCCGCCTTACGAGGCCGGCGTGGATCCGAAGTCGCTCGTCGTCGACAAGATGCCGGTGCAGTTCAACGTGGGGCACCTCGTCACCAGCCACGGTGACACCGAGCACCCGCGGGGCGACTACCTCGTCTCGATGAACAAGATGTCGAAGGGACGTCACCTCAACGTCGGCCCCTCGATCCCCGAGAGCTCGCAGCTCATCGAGATCAACGGGCAGAAGATGGTGATGACGTACGAGGCGTTCACGGAGCCGGAGCCGCACTTCGCGCAGCTCGTGCACCGCGACATCATCAAGCCCATCGAGTTCTACCCGAAGGACGAGAGCAAGAATCCCAACGCCGTCTGGACGCCGGCAGGCGCGAAGGTCGTGCGCAACGCCGCGCGGAAGACGGTGGAGGGGAAGGTGTACGCGATCCGCAGCTACTTCGAGCCCGGACGCATCGAGGTGCAGGAAGGCGACACGGTCATTCTGCACATCACCAACGCCGAGCAGCAGCGCGATGAGATTCACGGCTTCGGGCTGACGGCCCACAACCTCAACGCGGTCATCGACCCCGGTGAGACGAAGACGGTTCGCTTCGTGGCCCGCACGGCCGGTGTCTTCCCGTACTACTGCACCAACTTCTGCTCTGCGCTCCACCAGGAGATGCAGGGGTACCTCGAAGTCGTCCCGCGCGGCCGTCCGCTCCTCGCGTACAACGCGAAGGGCGAGATGACGTGGGAGCGCCGGCCGACGCCGCCCGTGGCGAGCGCGGACGCCTCGCACGGCAACGGTCACTGACACGTCGAAGCGGCCGTGGGCACTCGCCCACGGCCGCCTAACCCTCGGTAAATGATGATCAAACTTCCCGCGGCATCGCCCGCGCTCTCTCGTTGGCTGCTCGTCGCCGCGGCGGCGTTCGTCGCGGCGGCGATCGTGCTGCCGCTCTGGGGCATGACGCTGGTGAGCACGCAATATCCGGAGGGGCTGCGCATGGTCGTGTACGCCAATCACATCACCGGCGACATCACCGAGATCAACTCGCTCAACAAGTTCATCGGCATGCATCCCATCACCGATGACTTCTTCAGCGAGCTGCGGTGGCTTCCGCTGTTGTTCGGCGCCAGTGCCACGCTGTGTCTCGTGGCCGCGTTCGCCAGGCGGTTCTGGGTGACGCTCGTTCCGTTCGCGGCAATGCTCGGCATCGCGGTCTACGGGTTCATCAGCATGCGGCACCGGCTGTGGCAGTTCGGCCACGAGCTCGATCCGCGTGCGCCAATGGATCTGCCGCCGTTCACGCCGCCAATGGTCGGCGAGAATCAGATCGCGCAGTTCGCGTCGTACTCCTACTTCACGTGGGGCACGTACCTCCCCGTGATCGCGGCGGTGCTGGTCGCGGCGGCGTTGTGGCTCCAGCGGCCTCAGCGGCTGCGTCGCGCCGCGATGGCGCGCACGGCTTCCGCCTTCGCCACCTGACATGATCTCGCTCGCGCTTCTCCTGCTCGCCGCGCAGGCGTCGAGCCCGCCGACCGTCGCCAGCCGGATCGCCAACGCACGGCCGGGCGACACGCTCTACGTGTCCGCCGGCGTGCATCGCGGTCCCCTCGTGATCGACCGCTCGCTCGTCCTCATCGGCGAGTCGGGTGCGGTCATCGACGGCGGCGGACGGGGCACCGTCATCGCGGTGCACGCGGATTCCGTCGAGCTGCGCGGTCTCACGATCCGCGGTGGTGGCATCTCGCTCAACAAGGACGAGGCGTCGGTCAAGCTCGTGCGATGCACCGGCTGCCGCATCGTGGACACACGCATCGTCGATGCGCTGCACGGGATCTACCTTTTGGAGTCGCGTGACGCGCTCCTCGCGGGGAACGAAATCCTGGGGAACGAGCGCCTCGTCGAGTCGAGACGCGGGAACGGCATCCACCTCTTCAGCTCGAGCGGCAACCGCATCGAGCGAAACCGGATCTCGGGGACGCGCGACGGCATCTACTTCTCGTTCGCGACTCAGAACGTCATCGTCGACAACGACGTGGAGCGGACGCGCTACGGGCTGCACTACATGTACTCGGACGACAATCGCTTCGCCCGGAACCGCTTCTCGCACAATGCGGCCGGCGCGGCGATCATGTTCTCGAAGCGGATCGTGCTTCGTGAGAACGTCTTCGCGGAGCACGTCGGATACCGCGCGTACGGGATTCTGCTGCAGACGGCGTCCGACGTGGTCGCCGAGCGCAACCGCATCGAAGGAAACCTGACGGGGCTGTTTCTCGACGGCTCGACCAACAACACCTTCCGTGCGAACCTGATCGCCGGGAATGGTGTCGGCATCGACCTGCTGGCGAGCGCCGAGCAGAACACCTTCGTGAGCAACGTGATCGTCAGCAATCGGACGTCGGTGAGGAACGTCCTCGGCACCGGTGAGAACACGTGGGCGCGCGATGGCCGCGGCAACTACTGGGGCGACCGCGATGTGTTCGATCTCGACGGGAACGGCATTGGCGATCGTCCGTATACTGCCGGCGATCCCTTCGCGTCGCTCGCGGCCGGGCGCCCTGTTCTCGAGCTGTTCGTCGGGACGCCGGCCGCCGCCGCGTTGTCGTGGGCCGAGCGTGCGTTCCCCGTATTCGACATTCCGCGCGTCGTGGATCCCGCGCCACTGGCCAGGCCGCCTGTGGATGCTCCACGCGTCGGACGCGCGCTCGCGGAGTCGGCCCAATGATTCGCTACGAGCGGTTCACGAAGCGGTTCGGGGCCATCACCGCCGTCGAGGGGCTCGACCTCGCGGTCGGCGACGGGGAGACGCTCGCGCTCATCGGGCCTAACGGGTCGGGCAAGACGACGACGTTGAAGGCCGCGCTCGGCCTCGTCCGGCCGACGGCGGGGCGTGTGCTCGTCGATGGGCTGGATGTGTCGCGCGACGGCCGGGTGACACGCGCGCGGATCGGCTATCTCCCGCAGCGCCTCACCTTTCCCGACGGAATGACCGCATGGGAAGTGCTGCGCTTCTTCGCGAGATTGCGGGGGGTGGAGCCGCAGCTGCGACTTCTCGAGCGGGTCGATCTCCTCGACGCCGCCGATCGCGACGTGAACGGATTCTCCGGTGGAATGCGGCAGCGGCTCGGCATCGCGGTGGCGCTGATCGGCGATCCCCGCGTCCTCGTGCTCGATGAGCCAACCGCATCGCTGGACCCTTCGGGCGCGCTGGCCGTGCGCGACATGGTGCACGCGATCCGCGCCGAAGGAACGGCGGTGCTGCTCTCCTCGCACGACCTGGCCGAGGTGGCGGCGCTCGCCGATCGCGTCGGCGTGTTCGTCGGGGGACGGCTTGGTGCGCTCGGAACGCCGGCGGAGCTGGCGCACTCGCTCGGCATTGGCGTGCACGCGATGATCGCGAGCGCGGCCGGGCTCGAGAGCATCTATCGTCGGATCGCGGTGTCCCACCCGCAGCTCGTCGCGTAGGGATCGCATGCGTGCCACGATTGCAGCCGCCGTCGCGCTGGTCGCGCTCGCGCTCCTCACCGCATGCGGTGGCGAGAAGCGTGAAATCGAGATCGCCTATGGCACGGACGTGTGCGAGTACTGCCGCATGACGATCGATGATCCGGCACTGGCCGCCGCCTTCGAGGATGCCGAAGGACACGTGCATCTCTTCGACGAGCCGGGGTGCATGGCCTCGTGGCTCCGGGAGCGGCGTGACAACGCGGGCAAGGCCATGGTGCGCGACGCCGACGGCCGCGGCTGGCTCGAGGCGCAGCAGGCGTACTTCGCGCGCGGTCAGCGAACACCGATGGCGTTCGGCTTCGTGGCATATGCCGACCGCGACGCGGCGCTCGTTGCCAGCCGGCCAGCGGGTGCACCGTTGGCCACCTGGACGTCCATTCTCACCGAGGAGTTGAAGGCCAATGCGCCCACGCGTTGACGCCATCCTGGTCATCGCCAGGCAGGAGCTGACGACCGCGCTCCGCGGCCGGATGATTCTGGCGTTCGGTGCGCTGTTCGCGATTCTCGCCGTCGGGATCTCGCTGGCGGGGCTCGGGGCGAGCGGACAGCTGCTCGTGCAGGGCTTCACCCGCACCGCCGTGTCGCTGACGACGCTCGCGCTCTATCTGCTGCCGCTGCTCGGGCTGATTCTCGGCGCCGCGGCGCTCGGCAGCGATGACGGTGGTGTCGAGCTGTTGCTGGCACAGCCCATCACCCGCACCGACGCATTGGCGGGGCGTACGCTCGGGCTCGCGGCGGCACTCGTGCTCGTGTCGTTAGGGGGATTCACCCTGGCGGGGATGGCCGTGCTGATTGGCGCCGGCGGTGCCGGTGCCGGCGGCTTTCTCGTCGCCGCGTTTGGCGCGACGATCGTGGGACTGGTGGGGCTCTCGATCGGTGTGTTGATCGGGGTGCTCGTGAGGCGGCGAGGCGCCGCCGTCGGGTGGGCGCTCGCCATCTGGGTGGGCGCGGCCGTGCTGTTCGATCTCGGGACGATTGCCGTGCTGCAGCTCGTCGGCGACGGTCAGCCGGGCCCGTGGCTCGTCACGCTGCTCGCGCTCAACCCGATCGACGGCGTGCGCGCGCTCGCGCTCGTCGGCCTCGGCGCCGACGTACTGCTCGGCCCCACCGGCGCGGCCTTGCAGCGGACGATGGGCGAGGGTGGTGGCGCGCTCTGGGTCTCGGGCTCGCTGCTGGCGTGGCTTGCGGCTCCACTGCTCGCGAGCCGACGAGTGTTCGCTCGCCGGGACTTCTGAATTGCGGCAGAGGCTCGAGGAACCGCAGACGGCCGCAGAGAGTTTGTTGGCCGCAGATGAACGCAGATGAACGCAGATGAACGCAGATGAACGCGGAAACCGCGCCTTCCGGGACGGATCCTGGCGGAGATGAAGCTCCAAAGGTTCGGTTGTTGACACCTACGTGAGTTGGAGATCCATCCACCGGGGAATCTGCGTCGCTGCGTTCATCTGCGGCCAACAAACCCTCTGCCGCTCCGCAGTAGCGTGTGACGGGTGAAAACGAACGGCGGCGCGAGATGCGCCGCCGTTATGCATGTCACCGCCTCGACACCCTCGACACCCTCAGCCGTTCATCGGCGGCACCACCAGCACCGAGCATCGCGCCGCGCGCACCACCGCCGTCGGTACCGCGCCGATCACCGCGCCGCGAAGGGGACTGAAGCCGTGACTTCCTGTCGCGATCAGCTCGACCCCCTCCTGG
>DASRHU010000132.1:0-3510 GCA_035650335.1 Gemmatimonadaceae bacterium
CCAGGCGGCTATGTCGCCGCCATCCGCGCCGCGCAGCTCGGCCTCTCCACGGTCTGCGTCGAGAAGGACAAGACCCTCGGCGGGACCTGCGTGAACGTCGGATGCATCCCGTCGAAGGCGCTGCTGCAATCGTCGGAGCATTACGAGTTCCTCCGCACGCACGCGGGCGAGCACGGGCTCGTCGTCGGTGACGTGCGCGTGGATCTCGCGCGCATGCTCAAACGCAAGGACGACGTCGTCGCGCAGAACACCAAGGGACTCGAGTTCCTGTTCAAGAAGAACAAGATCACCTGGGCCAAAGGGCTCGGCACCCTCGGGCCCAACAACATCGTCACGGTAAAGGGCGAGGACGGGAGCGACACGTCCTATCAGGCGAAGCACGTCATCATCGCCACCGGATCGGAGCCGATCGCGCTCCCGTCGCTCGATTTCGACGAGGAGCGTGTGCTCTCCAACATCGGCGCGCTGCGAATCCCCGAGGTGCCAAAGCACCTGATCGTCATCGGCGGCGGCGTCATCGGACTCGAGCTCGGCTCCGTGTGGCGACGACTTGGCGCCAAGGTCACCGTCGTCGAGCTCTTCCCGACGATTCTCCCCGGGATGGATGCGGACGTCATCAAGGAGATGGACCGCGTCCTCCGCAAGCAGGGGATGGATCTTCGCACCGATGCCCGGGTCGTGGGGGGCACGCGGAAGGCCGACGGGGTTCGCCTCGATGTCGAGCACAACGGCAAGCTCGAATCCCTCGAGGCGGACTGCGTGCTCGTCGCCGTGGGACGGCGCCCGACGCTCACGGGGGTCGACGCCAAGGCGCTCGGCATCGCGACGGGTCGCCGCGGGGAGATCCTCGTCGACGAGCAGATGCGCACGAACGTGCCTAACGTCTTCGCGATCGGCGACGCGGTCGGTGGCAAGCTGCTGGCGCACAAGGCCGAAGAGGAAGGTGTCGTCGCGGCCGAGGTGATCGCCGGCAAGCCGGCGCGGATGCACTACCGCTCGATCCCCTCGATCGTCTACACCTGGCCCGAAGTCGCGTCGGTGGGCCTCACCGAAGAGGAGGTGAAGCAGAGCGGCCGCGAATACAGGGTCGGGAAGTTCCCCTTTTCCGCCAACGGCCGCGCGCGCACGATGGGGGAGTCAGCAGGTTTCGTGAAATTCATTGCCGACGCGCGCACCGATGCGCTGCTCGGCGCACACCTCGTCGGGCCTAACGTCTCGGAGCTGGTGGCGGAAGTGGTGATGGCGTTCGAGTACGACGGCTCCTCCGAGGACATTGGAATCACCGTGCATGCGCATCCGACGCTCGCCGAGACGGTAAAGGAGGCCGCGCTCGGCGTGCTCGGGCGGGCGATTCACATTTGAGTTGAACGAACGGCAAAGATGACAGACGTCAGAAGACGGAATACGGAATTCGGAAGAACCGACCGGCGGCAGATGCGTGGCGGGCCGTCGGGTGTGGTGAATTCTGAATTCTGTATTCTGAGCTCTGTCATCTTTGCCGTCTTCCTGGCGCTCCTCCTGCCCACGTCGCCGCTGAGCGCACAGACCATCCAGTCCCGCACCCTCCGGTGGGGTGGACTGGACCGGACCTTCAGTGTTCGCGTTCCACAGCGGGCCGACACCGCTCGCGCGATGCCCGTCATCATCCTTCTCCACGGCCGCGGCGGGAGCGGACAGCGCTTCCTCGAGCGAACCCGTCTCGCGCGGGTCGCGGACAGCGCGGGCTTTCTCCTCGTCGCACCGGACGGAACCGGCGACCCGCGGGGATGGGACACGGGATTCGCGCGCGGCGACGGAGTGGACGACGTCGGCTTCATCAACGCATTGATCGATAGGCTCGCCGCGCGCCATGACATCGACCAGACGCGCGTGTACGTCGTCGGGTACTCCAATGGCGGCGTGCTCGCGCATCGCGTCGCCGCCGACCTGTCCCACCGCATCGCGGCGGCCGCGGTCTACGCCGGCGCGATCGGAGCGCGCACGCTTCGGGGCAATGTCTCGACGATCGACCCTCCGCGCGCGCCCGTCCCGATCATGATCATCCACGGTGACGCGGACGACGTGGTTCCCTATGACACCACTCGAGGGCCCGGCCGCATGGGAGGGTATCCGGTGCCGGCGCCCGAAGCAGCGCGCTTCTGGGCGCGCGCGAACGAGTGCAGAACGAAGGACCCGCGACGCGACACGGTCGCGGCCGGGCGGGTGCTGCGCGACATCTGGGACCGGGGCTGCCGCGCTCCCGTCGAGTTCCTGACGCTGCGAGCGCACGACCACCGGTGGCCGAGCACCCGCGAGGGAGCGCCGATCGAGGCCGCCGATGTGATGCTGGAGTTCTTCACCCGCCACGCGCGTTAGGCAAGTCGCTCAGCGCACGGCGCGAAGTCCGCGCGTGAGCCATTCCTCGAGCTCGGGATCGTCGGCGATCGCATCACCACCAACGACCACCCAGGTGCTCATCGGCTTCTCGCCGTCCGGCGCAAAGGGCTCGACGCTCGGCGCCCGCAACGCCGCCTGATACTCGCTCGACGGGCACTTCACCAGCAACCCGTCCTCCCACACCACGACGAACGTCGATTTGCCGACGAGAAAGCCGCGTCCGCCGAACACGTTCTTCTGACGTACCGCGCGCTCCCCCCGGCGGGCGAGCACGTCCGCCACGCGCTCAGTCAGCCCACGATCGTAGCTCACATGCTCGGCCCCAGCATCACCGCGTTCGCGAAGAGCGGAAGCAGCCCCCGCCACATGTCGCGGAAGTTCGGATCCACGGCGAACGCGATCACGCGTCCGCGCCCGGCTCGCTCCGTCCACAGGAACGGCGAATCACCCAGCCTGGAAGGCACCTCGGGCCACAGATAGCCGCTGATGCGCAGCCGCGACTCCGGCGCATAGCGAAGCACCGATTCGCCCGCGCGGACGTCGCGCGGGAACGTGAAGATGCGGTCGGAGAAGATGTACGCCGGAAACTCCCGCTCGACGATGCCGGCGAGCAGCGGCGACAGCGTGTCGGCGACGACACGGACGATGGCACCGGGGACGCTGGCGGGGAGCGGCGCGCCCGCCGAGCTGTCGGCGCGCACGCTGTCACGCCTAACGCGGAGCCGCGACAGGCCGACTCGCTCGGTCGAGATCCACCCCGTTGCCGCCTCGAGCGTCACCAGCGTTCCGCCGGCGCGCACCCAGTCGGCGAGGCGGTCGCGCCCACTCTCCCCGAGCGTGCGGTCGAAGAACGCACCCTGCACCGAGGGAAGGACGATCACGTTGAAATCATCGAGACGCGCACCGCTGATGGCGGTGGGGTCGATCAGCGTCGAAGGGTATCCGATTCGCTGATCGAGCGCGTACCATGCATACCCCGCGGATTGGCCAGAAACGCCCGGGCCGGCAATGATCGCGATCCGCGGCTGCTGCACCGGAAAGACCAGGTTGCTTCCGAGATCGAAGCCCTCATCGACGCCGGCCCCGGTGAGCGGAACGACCGGAGCTCCCGCGGCCGCGGCGTGCTGCCTCACG
>DASRHU010000133.1:0-5065 GCA_035650335.1 Gemmatimonadaceae bacterium
CGTGCGATATCCGCAGTTCGTCAACTTCTCCGCCAGCTATCCGAGCATCATCGGACTCTCCTGGCAGGCGCGCGCGCTCGACCGGCGTCTCCTGAGCGCGCTCGAGCGGCCGGTGTGGGATTCGACCGTCGCCGATCTCACTGCGCGTCTCACCGATTTCGTCATCGATGATGCGGTTGCTCGGCTTCCTCGCGAGTATCACGCCGTCCATGCAAAATGGCTTTCGCAGGCGCTGCGCGCGCGGCGTGACCACCTGCCGGAAGCGGCCGATCGCTTGTATCGACTGCTCGCCGCGGAGCCGGACGTGCACACGAGCGACGCCGCGGATGAGACGGAGGTGCTCGTGCACGACGACGGTGACGTCGAGCTGACGATTCGTCCGCGTCGCGTCGCCAGCGAGTCCATGGGCGAACCGATCTTCCGCAGGCGGTTCGAGACGAGCGAGACGCGGGAGGTGCGCCTTTATCATCGCGGTGGCGATGATCGCGTGGTGATTCACGGTGAACACGCGTCGGACATCGTGCTCCGCATCGACGGCGGAGCCGGGACCGACGAGTTCGTCAGCGCCACGCCCACGTGTCGCGCGAAGCTCCACATCTACGACGCCGACGCCGTGGTTCCCGACAACGGATGCGCGCGGCTGGACACCCGGCCCTACGTGGCGCCCGCGCCGTCGGAGATGGTCGCGCCACATCGCGATTGGGGACGCAAGGTGGAGCCGGCGCCGTGGCTCGGCGTCTCGCCCGACGTTGGAGCGACCATTGGTGGCGGCGTCACGTTGTACCGCTACGGCTTCCGCCATCAGCCGTTCGTGTCGCGGCAGACGATCCGCGCGGCGTACACGACGGGCGCGCAGCGCTTCAAGGCCGAATATGACGCCGAGTTCCATCCGCGCAACTCGGCCATGCGCTACGAGCTGCTCGCGCGTGCCTCGGGCATCGAGATCATCCGCTTCCACGGCCTGGGCAACGAAACGCGCGTCACCGAGCCGCGCGATCATTACATCGTCCAGCAGGCGCAGTATCTGTTCGAGCCGGCGGTCAGCCTCCCGGTCGCACCGCGGGCGAGGCTCACGTTAGGCCCGAGCGTGAAGCACATTCACACGCATCTCGAGGAGAGTCCGTTCCTGGCGACGCTTCGGCCGTACGGTGCGCCGAAGTTCTCGCAGGCAGGAGCGCGCACGGCGATCACCATCGACACTCGCGACCGTCCAGGTCACCCGGCGCGCGGAGTGCTGCTGTCGCTGCGCGGCTCCGTCTACCCGGAAGTGTGGGACGCCGTGAGCACGTTCGGCGCGGCGGAAGGCGAGGCCGCGGCCTACATGCGGCTCGGCGGGCCGGTGCTCGCGCTCCGCGCCGGCGGAAAGCAGACGTTCGGCACGTACCCGTACCACGAGTCGGCCTTCCTCGGCGGCGCGACGACGCTCCGTGGATGGACGGAGCAGCGATTCGCGGGCGACGCGGCGGTGTTCGGGAATGCCGAGCTTCGAGCGTACCTGAGTGAGATCTTCCTCGTGTTGCCGGGGGAGCTCGGCGTCTTCGCCCTCGCCGATGCGGGTCGCGTCTTCGTCGACGGTGAGTCCTCCGACTCCTGGCACTCGGCGGTGGGCGGGGGGCTCTGGATCGCGTTCCTCGACCGGTCGAACACCATCAGCATCGCGTATGCAGGGAGTCGTGAGCGCGGCGGGGTGTACGTCAGGCTCGGGTTCATGTTCTGAGGGGCGGCGTTCGGAGTTCTTTCCGCGACGAGCCGGACTGCATTAACCACAGAGACACAGAGAGCACAGAGAGCGGCGACGGCAGGGGCTCTTGTAAACAGCCCTCGCCGTTGCAGTTCTCTGTACTCTCTGTGTCTCTGTGGTTATGCAGTCCGGCTCGTTGCGCGAAGAACTCAATGAGGCACCCCGGAAACCCTCATCCTCCCTCGCGCCGCGGCGGAAAGGGACTGCAACCGCTGCAGCAGCTCGGCACCATCAGGCGTCCCGCGCAGCTGCTCGAGCACTGCCCAGATCGAGCGCAACGTCCCCGCCGCGTCATCTCGATCGAGCCGCTTCACCTCGAGCCGGTCAGCCTGTGCCCGCATGAGCTTGGCATAGGCCTCGAGATGCTCACGCGCGTCCTGCTGCGTGTCGCTCAACTCGGCCAATCGCCGCTCGATCCTCGTCAGCTCCTCGGGATCGGCGCCGCGGGTGAGGTTCTCGATTTCCGCGTCGAGTCGCTCGACATCGTCGACCAGGAGATGCGCGGCATCAGCGGCGTCCGCTCCCCCCGCTCGCGCCGATCCGCTCAGCTCCTGCGCGGAAGCCTCGATCGCGTGAAGGATCCCGCGAATGGTGTCGGGCACCGGTGCGGCGCACGCCGACGCCGCGCCCGCCCGCGTGCCGAGGACCGCCTTGACGTGAGGCTGGCCCCAGAAGGTGGTACCGATCGTTGGCCCGAAGAGCAAGCGCGTTGCATCGCGCATGGGGAACCGACGCGTTCGCGACCGCACGAGGTTGGAGGCAACGATGACGACCACCGCCGTTGCCAGTCCGATCACCGACCATCTCAGCGAGCTGCGTCCGGTGTCGGACAGCGAAGGAGCCGCGACGAGCCACGTCACCATGCTCGCGAACATCAGCGTGAGCAGCACGCGCGTGAGACGAGCGCTCCTCGGCAGACATTCCCAGACATCTCCCGGGCGACGAAGGACTCGTGGCCACCAGATCCCCCACCACTTCGGCGGCCACATGCTCACCCGGAGCACGTCGCGCAATGCGTATCCCTTGGCGGCGATCTCGCGCGCGTAGATCAGGAAGCCAATGGTCACGAGGAGACCGCCGAATGCCGCGACCGCGGTGATCGCGCCGTCGCCTGACGACCATGAGCGCGCGGCCCACGAGACGGCGGCGAGAAGAACCAGGATCACGAAGGTCCCGAATCCCGTGATCGCTCGCAGCTCTTCCGAGACCGCCTCATCCTCTCCCGCCTCACGAGCGAGTGCCTGGTGCAGCGCTCGCGCGTCGGACCATCGTCGTTCCGGCTGCTTCTCGAGACACCGGGAGATGGCGGCGACCAGATCTTCCGGCGCCTCCGGAACAAGCTGGCGCAACGGGACGGGCTCCGCCGTGAGATGTTTGGCGACGACGCTCAAGTAGCCGTTGCCCTGGTGCGGGGGCCGACCAGCGAGCATCGTGTAGCCGACGGCGCCTAGCGAATAGAGATCGGTCCGGTGGTCGATCTCCTGCTCACCGGCGGCGTACTCGGGTGACATGTATTCCGGCGTTCCGGGCCTGCCTTGCGAGTCCGTGAGATGGCTCGAGTCGCTCAGCGCCTTGGCGATTCCGAAGTCCGTGAGGAGCGCACGGCCGGACTCGGCCCCAATGAGGATGTTCTCCGGCTTGAGGTCACGATGGATGATTCCTCGGCGGTGCGCATAGTCGAGCGCGTCCGCGAGATCGAGCAGCATGCCGCGTGTCACCTCGGGGAGAAGACGACCCTCGTGGCGGAGACGGTGGGCCAGCGATTCTCCACGGACGAATTCCATGATGAGGTAGGGAAACTCTCCCGTCTCGTCGTACTCGAACACCCTAACGATCGACGGGTGGGAGAGCGAAGCGGCGAGCCGTGCCTCTCGACGAAAGCGCTCTCGCGCCGTCGCCGTGAGGGTGAGGTCGGGAGTGAGCACCTTGATGGCGAAGAGCTGCTCCAGTGCTCGCGCCCGCGCGCAGAACACCAGTCCCATGCCACCATGGCCATGGAGATCGAGAATTTCGTAGCGCGCGCCGAGCATGTCCTCGAGCACCGCGCGCACGTGGTCGGACCGTCTGCGGTCCATGCGGCCTCCGCGGCGCGGACGGCGGCTCGCCGTCCGGCCTCGCGAATATTCGGGACATGGAGCAGGCTGTCAAACCCGCCGAGCCACACCGAACGGGGTCGGCGTCATGCGTGGATCGCGATCGTGCTCGCGAGCGGACTCGTTATGAGCCCGCTGGAGGCGCAGACGACGTCGGCCGAGCTCACCGCCGAGCAGAGACAGCGCATCGATGCCGGAGAGCAAGTGTTCGTCACGCGCGATTCGGCGAAGACGCCATGGCCCATGGCCTGGGTGTTCCAGTTCATCGATGCGGAGCCGGAGGCGGCGGCCGCGGTGTTTGCCGATGCCGAGCGGCAGGTCGAGTACGTTCCCGATCTCAAGAGCTCTCGCATCGTCGAACGCATCGCCCCGGGTGTCATCGAGGTCCGGCAGGAGATGCGCGTCCCGATCGTGAAGGACGAGTGGTGGATCGTGCGCGACTCGGTGAGCGCGAGCGACAGCGGCAGCTATCGAATCGCGTGGACGCTCGTTCGCGCACGCACGACGAAAGCCGTCAACGGGTTCGCGCGCTTCGAGCCGCATCGGAACGAGCTCACCGGACGGGCTGGAACCCTGCTCATCTACCACAACTTCGCCGTCCCCGGGTCCCGAATGGCCGGGCTTGGGCTGATCGAGCGGCACGCGCTGAAGAAGCTCCGCGAGACGGCTCGCGCGCTCCGCGATCAGGTCGAGCGCCAGCGTGCGCAGGCCCCGAACCTCCTGGCCCAGCAGATCGAGGCACTCCGGGTAATGACGGCGACGGACTCCTCCAGGTCCACCGCGAGCGAAGCCAGGCCCTAGCCTGACCCGCTCGAGCGGCTCGGCGGGGTCAGCAGAACGCCGATCGCATTTGAGGTATTCGCCTATACCCGGCCCCACCCCGGCATGGCATCCTGAGCGAGATGCGGGCAGGGACCGCGGGAGCTACGAGTTGGCGCCGGTAAGATCCTGGTAAAAAAGGAGTTGCTGCTTTTCGCCTGGTGTGTGACACCTGTCACTCACCGCCGCGCGACGTTACTCCACGCGCAGACTGACGGACGGCACAGCCCCTGCTTTAAAAAGAATGCTTGCGGCGACCTATCGTCGCTCGGGGGAAGTTGCCGAAGGAGCCCCGTCCGCCTACGCCCGCGGAGCCGAAGGGCGAGCAAGGAGAGTGATGCCATGCAGACTCGAATCATTCGATTCCTCCCTGTCACCGTGGCGCTTGCGCTCACGGTCGGGCTGGCGACCG
>DASRHU010000134.1:0-4350 GCA_035650335.1 Gemmatimonadaceae bacterium
TTGCGCCCGTCGGTGTTGACGTTGAAGAAGGTGTACCACCCCGCCGGCCGCCTCACGACCGGACCCCCTCGCGTCTGGCGATCGTCCCACACCTCGGGCCGGTAATTCGCGAACACGTTCACCCACCAATAGTTCGGCAGCTGAATCTCGGCGTAGTTGTGGAACTGCACGTCGGTGCGGTCGCCGTCGAAGTTGAACTGCTGCTGCGCTCCGACGATCCAGTACGCCTGGCGGAATCGCTTCGTCGGCTTCGTCCACTGACGGAAGGCGTTGACGTGCATCCACGTGTAGTCCGCGCGCGTGAGGAACGCGAGGTCGTTCACCTCGAATCCCGGACTGCGGAAATTCAGCGACGACTCGAACAGCCAGTTGCCCGTCTCCTTCGACCCACGCAGATATCCACCGTACCCACGGAGTGCGGTCAGCGTCGGATCATATCGGTCGGAGAAGAACCCATTGTCTCCGTGCGACCGGTCGGGACGGCTGAAGTACCGCGCCGAATTCTCCTGGAGCGCACGAATGACCGCCGGCTCACCGGCGACGTTCGAGAGGGCGAAGTTACCCATGATCCGGTACTTGCGATTCCTGAAGAACCGTTCGCCATCGATCCCGAACGCCTCGGCGTGGCGTGACATGGAAAGCGAGAGGGAATCGTACTCGAAGCGGCGAATCACCGACGTCGCAATCGCGCCGATGAAGCCGCGTCCACTCGCGAAGATCTTCCGTCCACGACCGACGAAGTAGTTGGTGAGCGGCTCCACCTCGCGCTCGGTCAGTGGGCGAGACAGTCTCGGAAGAAGCCCCGGCGTCGTGACGTTCGACGGGAGCACGGTGCCATCGTTGAAGGCGAGGACCGCATCCTCGGACCTCGTTACGGCATCGAGCAAGCCGACGTGATAGTTGCTGCGCGTCCGGCCGGTGACCTTCGCGGCCCCGATGATGGTCGCGTTCTCTGGCCGGTCGAGGAACGCGTATCCCGACGGCGGATTTCCTCTCGGCTGACGCCCAATTCGCCGCGAATAGTAGAGCGACATGCTCGAGACGTTGCTGCAGACATAGCAGTTGAAGCCGCCAAAGCCGAAGAGGCCACTCCCCTCCACGAAGAACGGCCGCTTCTCGGAGAATGACGTCTCGAACGCACTCAGGTTCACGACCGCCGGATCGACCTCCACCTGGCCGAAGTCAGGGTTCACCGTCAGGTCGAGGGTGAGGTTCGATGTCAGCAGCGCCTTGAGGTCGCCGCCGACGCGCATCGTGTACTCACTCGCATCACGGAACGGATTTCCCCGGTCGAATTCACGGATCGGCACGTAGGCCGCGCGCGAGACGACGTACGGAAGCAGCTCGATCCCGCGCGGCCGCTCCGTCACGCGCAGACTGTCGAGGTGCCCGAACTCGGCGGGGCCTCCGGAAGCGGTCTTTGCCCAGAACGACCACATCGACGTCTCGCGGATGCGGTCCACATACCGCCAGATCTGCATCCCCCAGGTTTGCGCGCTGTCGCGCGAGAATCGCAGCTGCGCGAACGGGATGCGGATCTCGGCGATCCAGCCGAGTGAATCGATCGACGTCGCGACTTCCCAGATGGGATCCCACGAGGGATCGGCGTTCGAGCTCGCCTGGCCGGCATCCGTCTTCACGCCCGAGGGATTGACCTGGAAGATCGTCCGCCCGGTGTGGTCATGGAACGTGTCGAAGATGATCTCGAGATAGTCGCCGTCCTCCTGCTGATCACGACGCGACAGATACGTCCGCACGCCGCGTCCGCCAGCGGTGTCGAACATCCGCGCGCCGATGTAGAGCGCGGCGTCATCGAAGACGATGCGGACCTCGGTCTGCTGCGTCGCCGGCTGGCCCTCGTGCGGCTCGTTCTGGCGGAAGTCCCTCGCCGGTGTCGACGCGAACCACGCGCGTTCCTCGAGGCGGCCGTCGAGTGTGATCTCGGTGGTTCGCCTCGCGGCGGTCATGCGAGGCCGCGTGGACATGTGGGCTTCGTGAACCGACTGCGCCCCGCCGGCGGGTACGAACAGCAGCCACATCGCACCGGCCAACACGAAGGCGCTCGTCCGTAGCTGTGACATGGAGATGGCGCTCGCGGAAATGAACGGGATGGCGGACACCCGTTGGATGCTACGAACCTGAAAAGAGTTTACGTCCTCGTTAAGCGCGAGTGGTTTACAGTTATTTTACCCGAGGCTTCGGCGCCTTCCGCACCCACGCGCGGCCGATCATCGATCGAGCCGCGGTGGTTGACGGATAGCGGTTCACGAGCCACTGTGTGGCGACCGGCGAGGGTGTACTTCCTCTGCCTCGCCGCTCGGTCCACAGGGGGGTTCCGGGGAGCATTGGGAGGGGTTAAGGCCTGACGTTGCCTTCACTTCGTTCGATCGTGTCTCTGAAGGAAAGTCTTCGGCGCGAACACCTACCTCGGAACGGGCCACCGTCATGTATTCCCCGTCGCAGCCGGGTGCGACCCCTGACCCGCGCATCATTACACCCGGCGACCTCAAGCGTGAGCGACTGAAGTTCACCGACTTCAAGTTTCGTCGCACGCCTGGTGGAAAGTGCAGTGCCGAGGTCGAGCTCGAGTGGATCGATGGGATTCGCGTTCGCGGCACGTCCGCGGGGCAGTCGAGCGCGACGGTAGATCTCCGCGTCGCCGCCGACGCCGCTCTGAGAGCCATTGAGACTTTCTCCGACAATTCCCTCGAGTTCGAGCTGGTGGGTGTCAAATCCGTGCGGGCGTTCGACGCGACGGTCGTCATCGTCTCCGTAAACGTCCGCAAGGGCGAGGGCCCGAAGAAGCTGCTCGGCGCCTGCCTCGCCGAAGATGATCCCGTTCGTGGCGCGGCCGTCGCCGTGCTGAACGCCACGAACCGGGTGCTCGGGAATTTCATCGCCACTCGCTGAGCACCACGGTGCCTGGCATTACCAGAGTGATTTCAATGCTGTCGATTCCCCGTGGCTTCTTCGAGGTGCGCGCATGACGGGTTGCCGCGCGCGACGTGTGCTCGCCGTCGCGCTCGTGGCGCTCGCCGCCTGTCACCGCTCCTCCCCCGTTCGATCCGCCCCAACTCCCACAACTGAACCACCCGCTGCTCCCGTGGCCGTCCGCGGCGATGCGGCCGGGGACAGCGCGAGCCCAACCGGCGCGCAATCCGCGGTCTCGCCGAACGACGTGGTGAGCGAAGCGGCTCGAATCTTCGGAGACTCCACCTCTCCGCGCGTCGGCGCCGACGGCCCCAACGGCGGCGGGGACATCGCCCCCGACGAGCCGACGTGGGACATCGACGTCCAGTCATACGAGACGCACAAGCGGGTCGAGTATTATCTCCAGCGCTTCCAGGGACCGGTACGCGCAACGTTTTCGGAGTGGCTGAGTCGCGGAACACGCTACGAGCCGATGATCCGCGCGAAGCTACAGGCCGCCGGGCTGCCTGGGGACCTCACGTATCTCGCGCTCATCGAGAGCGGCTACAATCCACACGCATACTCGCGTGCGGCCGCGGTGGGCATGTGGCAGATGATGACCGCGACGGCCAAGGGCGTGGGGTTGCGCGTGGACTGGTGGATCGACGAGCGGCGCGACCCGGTGCGCTCGACTGACGCGGCGATTCGCTTCCTCAACTACCTCAACGACCAGTTCGGCTCGCTGTACCTCGCCGCGGCGGCATACAACGGTGGCCCGGGACGCGTGGCGCGCGGGCTCTCTCGTTATGCGGAGCAGATGGAGGGATCGACGGGCGAAGACCGCTTCTTCGCCCTCGCCGAGCACAACTACCTTCGCGCGGAAACGCGCGACTACGTTCCGAAGATGATCGCGGCGGCCCTGATCGCGAAGGACCCGAGCCGCTACGGCGTGCCGGTCGAGCCGAGGAGCGTTCTCGCGTACGACACCGTTCGAGTCGGGCCGGAGACTCCTCTGGCCGCGATCGCCAAGGCCGCCGGCGTGAGCGTGGACGACATCCGCGACCTCAACCCCCACGTGCTGCGCGGCGTCATCCCGCCGAAGGACTCCATGACTGTGCGTGTACCGGTGGGCGCTGCTGAGGGATTCGACACGGCGTACGCGGCCTTGCCCGAGGAGGACCGGAAGGCGTTCACCCGGGTGACCACGAAGAAGGGCGCGACGCTCGTCTCGGTGGCTCGGAGCGGCGGCATCACGACGAAGCAGCTCAAGTGGTACAACCCGAAGCTCAAGCCGGCGAAGAGCGGCCGGCTTCCGGTCGGTCGGGTCGTCCTGGTCCCGTCCCGCGCGGTGGTTGCGGCGGCGATCGACGTGCCCGACCCGGCGATCGAGCGATACGGCTCGAGCCGCGGCCGCACGCACGTGGTCCGGAGGGGCGAGAA
>DASRHU010000135.1:0-2895 GCA_035650335.1 Gemmatimonadaceae bacterium
CAACTGGGCACCCAACCCTTCCGTGTTGCTCGCACATCTCCTCGCATCGATGCGCGACACGGAGGGAAGCATAACGATCGCCGGATTCAATGACGACGTTCGCGCGGTCGGGTCCGCCGAGCGGGCGGCCATCGCCGCGGCTCCGCCGGTGGATACGTTGCTGCGCCGCGAGCTGGCCCTGGGCGACGTCGAAGGGAACGGGGTCCCGATCCTCGAGCGCCTGCTGGCGCCGGCGCTCAACGTTCGCGGGCTCGATGGCGGTCCGGTCGGCAGCGGTGCCGCGAACGTTATCCCGACCCACGCCACGGCCTCGATCGATTTCCGTCTCGTGCCCAACCAGACGCCGGCGCGCGTGCGCGAGCTCGTCGAGGCACATGTCCGCGCCCAGGGCTACCACATCGTCCACGCCGAGCCCACTCGCGAGGAACGGCTGCAACAGGCGCGTGTCGCGCGTATCCAGTGGGAGCAGGGCTATCCCGGAATGCGAACCGACATGGACGCACAGTTCTCCCGTGCCATAATGAAGACCGTCGCCGACGCCACCAACGGCGAAGCCGTGGTGATCCCGATGCTCGGCGGCAGCCTTCCGATGTATCTGTTCGCCGAGATCCTGCGCACGCCGCTCGCGATCGTACCGATGGTCAATCACGACAACAACCAGCACGCCGCCAACGAGAACCTGCGGATCGGGAACCTGCGCGCGGGGATCGAGCTGTATGCGGGGCTATTTGCGGCGTTGGGGGCTGAATGGCAGAGGTCGTCGAGGTCGTCAAGGTCGTCGAGGGGCGCGATGACGTCACCTTGATCACCTCGACGACCTTGACGACCTCGACGACCTCGACGACCTCGACGACCTCAAACAAAAACGGGGAGCCTCTCGGCCCCCCGTTCCCGCGATGATCCCGCTTACGGAGAGTTACTGCAGGGTGTTGGCTTCCGCCATCGTCGGCTCACCGCGGCTCTCGACCACGAAGACCACTCGACGGTTCTTCTCGGCGCCCGGATCATCACGCTCGGCGCCTGCAACGACCAGGCGGGTCTCGCCGTAGCCGATCGCATCGATCAGGTCGGGGCTGAGGCCGGCCGTCGTCAGGTGCGCGCGAACCGCTTCGGCGCGGCGCATCGACAGCGAGCGATTGTACGTGCTCGTCCCGGCGGGATCAGCAAATCCCTCGACGGTGATCTTGGAGCCCTGGTAGTAGTTCTGCACGATCTTCGCGAAACGGTCGAGCGCCGGCACGTCCTCGGGACGGACCGTCGCATCGTCGAACGCAAAGTTGACCGGAAGCGCGAACTTCAGCCCTTCCTCCATCGCCGTGATCTTCGCGCCGAACTCGGTGCGGAGATTCTGCAGCTCGGTACGCAGGTTCTGCACATCGGTCTTCAGGGTCTGCACATCACTCTGCAGCGCCTCGTCTGCACTCGTCCGAGCGGTCCGCTCGCTCTCGATCGCGGCATTCTGCTCGGCGATCGTGCGATTGAAGCGCTTGTTGGAGACGCAGGCAGTAAAGAGCGGAACCGACACCGCCATCACCGCGAATGCCCTCAGGTTCTTCATAGTCTCTCCGGGGTGGGGGATCTCGCCAACGTTACATGCGCCAAATTATAGCGCGAGAAGCGTGCCCGCAAGACGCGTAAGTCGTTGTAAAATAATGTGATGTGAGTCACACACGATCGTTCGGTCCACCTCACATCGGGTCCCTTTTGGTCCGCGGAACGACGCTCCTCGCATCACAAATTTCTACTGCTTGAACCGCGCCAACATTGCTCGCAAACGCGAATGCGCCGACGCTACGT
The DNA here is from genome assembly GCA_035650335.1 of Gemmatimonadaceae bacterium. GTDB lineage: Bacteria > Gemmatimonadota > Gemmatimonadetes > Gemmatimonadales > Gemmatimonadaceae > JAICNG01. The sequence goes on from DASRHU010000135.1 coordinate 1,798, forward strand.
CTGCGCGAGCGTGACGAGAGGCGGCGTCACGTCGCCGACGGGTGTGGGTGGGAACGTCGGCGGAGGGCCGTCGATAGGCACGAGAACCTCGCCTGCCTCCTCGAGCGAGGCTCCGGCACGGAGGCGCGCTTCGACGGCGGCGACGAAGAGGCGTCGATGATGAACGGTGGCGCCGCGGCGCGTGAGCCCGCGAACGTGGTCGGCCGTTCCATACCCGCAGTTCGACGCCCACGAGAAGTCAGGGTACCGCACCGAGAGTCGGGTCATCAGGCGGTCGCGCGTGACCTTCGCGAGGATGGACGCACAGGCGACGTTGAAGCACTTGGCGTCGCCATCGATCACCGCGGTATGCTCGACACCGAGCGATCGGAGGCGACGCCCGTCGACGAGAACGTGGTCGGGGTGGATCGCCAGCCTGGCGAGCGCGCGACGCATGGCGAGCACGCTCGCGTTGAAGATGTTGAGCGTGTCGATCTCCCTCACCGAGGCCGCGCCGATTCCGAAGGCCACGGCGCGCTCGCGGATGCGCACGAAGAGCTTTTCGCGCTCCTTGCGTGTGAGTCGCTTGGAGTCATCGACACCGCGAATGGCGGGGACGCCGGGCGGCATGATGACGGCGGAAGCGACGACGGGGCCCGCCAGGGAGCCCCGTCCGACTTCGTCCACACCAGCGATGAGCAGTACCCCGGCTTTGCGCAGCTCGCGCTCGATTCCACTCCAGCGAGCGTACCGCGGCTCGCGGCGCGCAGCCGCCACGACCTACTCCTCGGTGGTGTCCTGCGTCCGTGACTTCTTGGCGCGAATACGGGTGGCCTTGCCGCTCAGCTCGCGCAGGTAATACAGCTTCGCGCGGCGAACCTGTCCCCGGCGCACGACGACGATGTCCCCGATCATGGGGCTGTGAACGGGAAAGATGCGCTCGACGCCGACACCGTTGGACACCTTCCGGACGGTGAACGTCTCGCTGACGCCACTACCGCGGCGCGCGATGCAGACTCCCTCGAACGCCTGAAGGCGCTCTTTCTCCCCCTCCTTGACGCGCACGTTGACGCGCAGCGTATCGCCGGGGCGGAAGGGCGGGATGTCCGTTCTCGTGAA